>JAESQQ010000497.1 GCA_016765095.1 Planctomycetota bacterium
AAAGACCTCCGCGACGCGGTCGACGCGTTCTTCCCCACGATCAGCGAGGGCGCCGACAAGAAGGGCCTCAAGACCCGACGCGGGAACTTCCGGTGGCTCTGGGACGAGGCTGAGCGCGTGAAGCGCGCCCTCTGTGCTCAGCGGGACGGGGCCAAGCGGGACGAGGCTGAGCGCCTCTCGGGCAGCGAAGGCGAGGCCAAGCTGGCCTCCCGACTCGATCTGGCTACGGTGCCCAAGCAACCCCACGGGTTGGATTTCGAAGCCTGGCTCGCCAAGTCTCGCGTCGACGCCCAGAACCCTCCCCAGGCCCTCGCCATGGGGATCGGTCCGGCCGACATAGACGCCTACGTTCGCGGCGTCGGGCGCGAGCCGCTGCTGCGGGCGATTCGTTCGTTGGTCGGGAGCAACACCCCGGCCCGGGTGATCCTGGCTGGGAACGGGGCGCGCGCGGGGCGGCCCGTGATCGAGGAGATCCTCGCCAGCGAGCTCTCGATCGGCCCCGAGCGCGTCAGCTTTAGCCCCGACGACGCGAAAGTCGCGGTCGCCAAGGGAGCTTGCCTGTGGGCCGTCGGCAATCGCCTCGAGGGGATCGAAGTCTCGCTGCAGCGGAGCCTCCGGCACCCGACTGGCTTGACCCTGGTCAGCGCGCTCCACCAGGAGCCACTCTTCCCCCAAGGGGCCCCGATCGATCGCTTCTGCTACGCCCAGCCCGAGGCTCGCGACGACGACTCCGCCGAGAAGTTGATCCAAGTCGATCGGGAGGACGCCGGCCGCCTGACGCCCTTCCTGATGTTCGATCCGCGCCGGGCCGAGCCGCTGCCCGCGCTCTCTTCCCTCCCGGCCGCCAAGCGAGCCGACCTAGAGATCCCGAACCTCGACGAGTTCTGCGAGCAGGACCGAGAGGCGGTGTGCTGCACGTTTCGAGTTCGGGACCCTCACCAATACGTGCAAACCGAGTCGGCCGACTGGGTTAGCCAGGGTGAGGTGTTCGCGGCGCTTCGGCGTGAGCTGAGC
The DNA here is from genome assembly GCA_016765095.1 of Planctomycetota bacterium. GTDB lineage: Bacteria > Planctomycetota > J058 > J058 > J058 > NORP233. The sequence continues at coordinate 1,015 of JAESQQ010000497.1, forward strand.
ATGATCGAGGCGATCGCCTGGCTGGAGGGCTCGGCGCACCTCCAGGCCGAGCCGCCTCCCGGGCGCGCCTGGCACCGCTACTACGTCGACGAGAGCCTCGAGGTCTACCTCGTGTTCCACGCCAAGGGGCGCAAGCTCCTCGTGCGAGGAACCGTCGTCGAACAGGCCCGTCGAGCGCTCCTCCCCGCCGAGGACCCCTTCTCAGGCGTGCACTGAGCCCGGCGAGGCTGGCCAGGACCGCGGTCAGAGACACAGCCTTTGCCCCGCGCTACCATGTGGCCCCTCACGGCAGAGAGCCTCCTCGCCGCCAGAGAACACTTCCTGAAGTTGCCTACCCGGAGCCATGCCATGAGTCAGATCATCGTCCTGTTCGGGCCGCCTGGCTGTGGAAAGGGAACTCAGGCCGCGCGCCTCAAGGAGGCCCTCGGCGTCCCCCACGTCTCGACGGGCGAGATGTTTCGAGACCACAAGAGGCGCAACACGCCGCTCGGGAGGCAAGTCGAGGAGATCTTGGCCGCGGGCAAGCTCGCCCCCGACTCGGTGACGGACGCCATGGTCAAGGAGCGCCTCGCGCAGTCGGACATCGATCCGGGCGTTCTGCTCGACGGCTACCCGCGCAACGTGGCACAAGCCGAGGAGCTGGGCCGGAACCTGGCCGCGAGCGGCCGATCCGTCCAGGCGGTCGTGTCGATCGAGGTCCCGACGGAGGTCACCGTTTCGCGGATCCTCAAGCGCGGTCAGGGCTCGGGTCGAAAGGACGACCAAGACGAGGCGATCGTGCGCAACCGGCTCTCGCTCTATGAGGACGTGACGGCTCCCTGCATTCCGCACTACGAAACCGCGGGCACGACTGTCCACCGGATTGACGGGGTGGGCACCATGGACGAGGTCACGACTCGGATCCTGACGGCCCTCGGCCTCAGCCAGTAGGTCTCAGGCCAACCGAAACCGCCGAGCTGGAGCACGTCCTGTTCGAAGAACGCCGCCGGCGGGGCTGGGCTCACGTCTGCCCAGGCTCCTTCTTCTCGCGCATTTCGGCGCTCGCCTGGTCGAGGAACGAGCGCTCGTCGTCGCTTAGACCCTGCATTCCAACGTCGCTGACTCGGGCTAGGACCTCGTCGAGACGTCGGCTGAGCTCGGCCTTCCGCGCGGTCTCGGTCGCCTCCTTCTGGGCGGCTCGCTCGGCCCGCCAGCGCGCGATCGCCCCCGGGCGTTTCTCGTCGTCTTCGTCGTCGTCGTCGTCGGCCCGTCCCGCCTTGGCGCGCTCGTAGGCCTGGGCGCTTCGGGCCCAAGGAGGCTCGCTTGGCCCTTCGCCGAGCAGGCCCATTTGCATCGCGCGCCGCTGCTGGAAGGCGCCGATCACGACGAACAGAGCCACAAAGAACAGCACGGTTTGGCGCTCGGTGAGCGCGTAGATCGCGATCAGGGCGGCGCAAATGAAGGACAACACGATCGTGGTCTTCATGGCCTTGGCGAAGCCTTGCTTCGCCCAGAGCGCCGCGTGGAACACGCGACCTCCGTCGAGCGGGAAGGCGGGGACCAAGTTGAACAACGTCAGCGCCATGTTGATTCGCACCAGGAGCACCAGCGCCTCGAGCCCGAGCCCGGTCGCCCCTGCGGGCCAAGGGCGCCAAGGCAGGACCCAGCCCCCGACACCAAGGGTCGGCGAGAGGACCGCGATCCCGACGGTGAGCAAACCGACGTTGACCAGCGGCCCCCAGATCGCCACCACGAACTGAGGCCAGGGCTTTTGCTCGACCTCGCACATAGCGAGGCCACCTAGGACCCAGAGGATGACCTTGTCAGCGCTTCCTCCCTGCTGGCGAGCGGCGAAGCAGTGACCGAGCTCGTGCAGGAAAATGCTCGACCAGAGGATCAGGATCGCCAGCAGGCCGAGCTGGGCGTTGTGACGGAACTGGTAAAGGAGGAAGAGCGCGTAGAGGAGGAGCGACCAGTGAACGTTGACCTGGATCCGCGCGACCTTGCCGACGGGGAAGTTCCAGAGAGCGATTCGGCTGATCTGCTCGGGAGTCACGCCGCCAACCTAGCAACCCAATGCAGGTTCGAGACCTTGAAGGATCCGAAAGGCGCTCCGGAACGAAACGAGCCGCGCCAA
>JAESQQ010000498.1 GCA_016765095.1 Planctomycetota bacterium
AGCGCGGGCACCGGAACCGCTCGAGCGCGGGCACCGGAACCGCTCGAGCGCGGGCACCGGAACCGCTCGAGCGCGGGCACCGGAACCGCTCGAGCGCGAGCACCGGAACCGCTCAAGCGCGGGCGCGCTGCTACCCGCTAAAATAGTCCTCAATGAACGAGGTCGTGATGTTCCCTCGCCGGAAGTGGACGTTGTTCATGATCCGGCGGTGGAGCGAGGCGGACGTCGGGACGCCCTCCACGATGAGCTCGTCGAGGGCGCGCTTCATGCCCTCGATCGCTTGCTCGCGGTCTTCGCCCCACACGATCAGCTTCCCGATCATGGAGTCGTAGGTCGGCGGGATCTTGTAGCCGGCGTAGATGTGGCTGTCCCAGCGAACTCGGCGCCCGCCCGGCGCGAACAGGCGCTCGATGGTTCCCGCGCGGGGCTTGAAGCCGTCGTCGGGGTCTTCGGCGTTGATTCGAACCTCGATCGCGTGACCGCTGAGCTGAACCTCGTCCTGGGTGAAGGGGAGCGGCTTGCCGCCGGCCACCTCGAGCTGAAGGCAGACGAGATCGAGGCCTGTGATCTCCTCAGTGACCGTGTGCTCGACCTGGATTCGGGTGTTCATCTCAATGAAGTAGTAGTTGCCCTTTTCGTCGACGAGGAACTCGACCGTGCCCGCGTTCTCGTAGCCAACTTCTCTCGCGAGGGCGACCGCGGACTCACCCATAGCCTTCCGCATCTCCGGGCTGACAGCGGTCGAGGGAGCCTCCTCGATCAGCTTCTGGTGCCGTCGCTGGATCGAACAATCGCGCTCGCCCAGGTGCACGACGTTGCCGTGCTTGTCGGCCATGATCTGGACCTCGACGTGGCGCGAGGTCTCGAGGTATCGCTCGACGTAGACGCCCGAGTTCTTAAACGCGATCTCAGCCTCGCTCCGGGCCGCGGCATAGGCGTTCACGAAGCTGAGCTCGTTGTGCGCGACGCGCATTCCGCGACCGCCGCCGCCCGCGGTGGCCTTGATGATCACGGGGAATCCGATCTCCCGCGCGACCTCGAGGGCCTCTTCCTCGGTATCGACCAGCCCCGTGCTGCCTGGAATCAGGGGCACGCCAGCCTTCTTGGCCATCTCTTTGGCTGTGATCTTGTCGCCCATGGCCGCGATCACCTCGGGCGAGGGGCCTATGAAGTCGATCTTGCAGTCGCGACAGACCTGAGCGAAGTGGGCGTTCTCTGCCAAGAACCCATAGCCGGGGTGAATCGCCTCGACGTCGGCGATCTCCGCCGCCGAAATGATCGAGGGAATGTCCAAGTAGGACTGGGCCGAGGGCGCCGGCCCAATACAGATCGTCTCGTCAGCGAAGCGGAGGTAAATCGCGTCGCGGTCGATCTCGGAGTAGACGCACACCGTCTCGATCCCTAGAGACTTGCAAGCTCGCAGGATCCGGAGCGCGATCTCGCCCCGGTTGGCAATCAGGACCCGACTGTGCATGGCTACGAGTCGCGGCGAATGTGGAACAGGGGCTCGCCGTATTCGACGGCCTCACCGTTGGCGACAAGGACCTTGAGGACCGTGCCCGTGCACTCGGCCTTGATCTCGTTCATGACCTTCATGGCCTCGATAATGCAGAGGACCTGCTCCTCCTTGACCTCTTCCCCGTCGCTGACAAAGGGGCTCGCGTCCGGGCTCGAAGCGCTATAGAAGGTGCCGACCATGGGGCTCGTGATCACCTCGACGTCAGCCGGGAGCGCCTCAGCGCCAGGCTCACCGGCCGCGGCGGCCGCGATTGGAGCCGCGGCACCAACCATGCCCGGGACCACAACTGCGGGCGCCATTTGCTGAGGTTGGTTGCGAGGGCGCCTGACGAGGTGCAATCGCTTCGCGTCGTCACGAACCTCCAGCTCGTCGAAATCGAACTGCTCCATCAGGTTCATGAGGTCGCGGAGGTGGTCAAGGTCGACTTGGGGGTGCTCCACAGGGCTACTCCTTGAAGGCCAAGATGGTCTTGCCGATCTTGATCCGGTCGCCGTCGCTGAGGTCGATTTCCTCGTGCTTAGCTATTCGCGACCCGTTGACTTTGGTTCCGTTGGCGCTACCGAGGTCGGTCAGGATCCAGGTGTCGCCGACCACCTTGATCAAGCAGTGCTTGCGCGAGGCGGCTCCGTCCTCGACCCGAATCGTATTGGCCGGAGTCCGGCCAACGGTGATCGCACGGGCGTCGAGTTCGTAGGTCGTTCGCTGCTTGGTGTCGGGCGTTATGAGAATGATCCGGGCCATACAGGGGTCCAGATCATACCTAGGCTGGTCGCTGACGCAGCCTCCGATAGCGAGGCTCATTCAAGCTCCGAGCGGTGCTTGCAGACGCAGGGCGTGGCTTGGCAACGTGGGCAGCCCTGGGCGTATTTCTGCGCTGCCGCCGCGAGGTCGATCTCCGCGAGGGAGGCCAGGGTCGAGAGCCAAGCGAAGCAGTCCGCGAACTCCTCCTCCAAGTTCTCACGATCCTTCGAGCGGAGCGCGCGGGAGAGCTCGCCGATCTCCTCGACCAGCCAAGCAAAGGTCGCCAGGGTGCCCCGGCTCTTGTCTCGCTCGAGGTAGATCGCCTCGATCTGCGCCTGGAACTCCTTGACGCCGAGCTCCTCTGGCCCTCGGGTGGCCACTAGTGGCTGGACCCGGAAACACCGGTAGAGGTGAATGTAGGGGCGGGGTTTACCCCCGCCCGGGGTGTACCGCAACTTGTGATGGGCAGCACTAGGCGCTCCCTGGGCTCGAAGAGGCGCTTGGAGAGGGAAGGGGTAAGGGCACCACGAGGGTCCTGGGCAGCGGGTCGGGGCGAAGAGGATAGCCGGGCACAAGCCACAGTCGACAACGGTCGGGGATTCAACGCAGCCCACGGGACTTGAACCCATGGAGATACGGCTTGATCCTTTGTTCCTTATGGGGTGCGATAGCCCCGTGAGCGCTGACTTCCATGCACGTCCACTTCGCAGCTTGCGAATCTCGGTCACCGATCGCTGCAACCTCCGTTGTGGCTACTGCATGCCCGAGAAAGAGTATGTGTGGCTGCCCAAGAGTGACCTCCTCGATTTCGACGAGATCACCCGCCTGACACGCGTCTTCGCCTCGCTCGGCGTCTCTCGACTGCGCCTGACGGGAGGCGAGCCCCTCCTGCGAAGAGGTCTTCCGACTCTGATTCGGCAGTTGAAGGGGATCGAGGGGATCTCCGATCTCGCCCTCACGACCAACGCGCTCCTCCTGGCCGACGCCGCCGAGAGCCTGCTTGAGGCGGGCCTCTCCAGATTGACCGTCAGCCTCGACAGCCTCGACCCGGCGACCTACGAGCGGTTGGCGGGCCAACCCCGGCTCGATCAGGCCCTGGCCGGAATCGCGGCTGCGCGAGCGCTCGGCTTCCCGGTCAAGCTGAACACGGTGGTTCTGGCAGGCGAAAACGATCACGAAGTGCCGGCCCTCCTCGACTACGCGCGCAGCGTCGGGGCAGAGCTCCGCCTGATTGAATACATGGACGTCGGCGGCGCGACCCGTTGGACTATGAACGCCGTCGTAGAACGCGCCGCGATCCTCGAGCGAATCGTCGCGAGCCACGGCCCGCTCGAAGCCGAGAGCGGCCGAGGCTCGGCTCCTGCCGAGCGATTCCGGCTCGCAGACGGGACCCGGTTCGGCGTGATCGCGTCGACGACGGCGCCCTTCTGTGGCTCCTGCGATCGAGCGCGGGTCACCGCCGACGGGAAACTCTTCCTCTGCCTCTACGCGCGCGAGGGCCACGACCTGCGCACGATCCTGCGTTCGGGAGACGACGAAGCCTTACGGGCCGCCGTCGCAGGAATCTGGGGTGCTCGGACCGACCGCGGCGCAGAGGAGCGGCTGGCGCTGGGGCGCCGAACCCCCCTGGCTCTTGCAGGCGAGCTCCGCGAAGACCCGCACCTCGAAATGCACACCCGAGGTGGCTGAGACCCCCCAGGGAGCCGGTCTCTCCTGGCTGGCGAGCCCGCTCCCCCTGCTGGGACTGCTCCTTATGGCCCTCAACGACCACTGGCTGCGCGCCGAGTGGCCGGGGCCTCTCACCTGGAAGCTCTCAGACGTGGCGGTCCTGCTCTATTTTCCTGCCCTGCTCTGTGCGCTCTGGAGCCTCTTCCCTCGACCCTGGCGCCCACGACCCTCCAGCCGAGCAGGAGTCCTGCTCTCGTGCGCGCTCTCAGGAGGGGCGCTGGCGGCGATCAACCTCTCACCCGCGGCGTCCGAGCTCTATGTGGGCACCCTTGAGTTCGCGCTGGCTGGCTCCTTCGCCTACACGCCGGATCCAAGCGATTGCTGGGCCTTGATCGTGTTGCCAGTCGTTGCGTGGGACGGACTTAGACGCCTCGGGGGAAGCGAATAGCAAATCGATCCCTCCTCAGGGAGCTGATCCCTCGCCACAATGAAGTTTGGGGAGTGTGCGCGCGTGCTTTCAACCGAGGTGCCTTGTCCCTAGGGCATATGCCCACGAAAACTCGTTGCCCGTAGACGAGTTCCTGCCTCCGTGCTACTTTGTGCGGCTGTCTGCAAGCCTAAACCCCTGCCCCTGCTTATCCTACGTCGCGGCGAGACCGCACCACTCGACGTCGCGAAGGCCGGGTCAGGAAGGATGACGCAATGCGTAAAATCAAGACCAAGGGTCTCAAATTCAAGACCAAGTCAGTGGATCGAGGCCCTCGCTTCGCCATCGTTCTCCACGCCGTGACCAACGCCGACAAGGCCAAAGAGGGCCTGAGCCGAGTGTTCCAAGTCGACGACGCCCTGACCGAAGTCGTCCTGGGAAGCGCCCCTGTGGTGGTCTGCCGCGACTTGGACATGAAGAAGGCGACCGAATACGCCAAGAGCCTCCGAGCCGGCGGTGACTTCCGCGTCTGGGCCGAGAGCGCAGCTCCCAAGAAGATCAAGCAGATGAACCTCAAGCAGAAGAGCAGCGCCGGTCCGATGGCTGCCCCGCAAATCCGTAAGCACTAGGCTGGATATCCGTTAGCACTAGCTGGGGAACAGGGGAGATCCACTCGTCGTAAGTTGCATTTTTGCAGTAGCTTGTGGCGCCAACAGGTGGGTTTTCTCTAAAATGGGCGATTCTTCGCCCACATTGCAAAAGGATGACAATTGGAGAGGTGGTGCGGCTATCCTCCTCTTATCAAGTGGCCAGACTCACTCTCGACCCGGTTTGAGGGTTGTCCCCTTCCGAGGGGTGTCAGGCTGCTACCAAACTTCGAAAGGTCCTTTATGAACGCTCGCTACGATTCCAAGCCCCTCAAGCTCGCCGCTAAGGTCAAGACCAAGGCTGCCGACGGTGCCGAGGGCTACGTGACGCGAATGGGCCTCCTCCGGCTCAAGCGTGGTGGTGCGACCAAGGTGGAGGTCTACTTCCCGGATCGCAAGGCGCGCGGCTACACCTTCATGTCGCAACGCCAGTTCCAGGCGAGCTTCCTGAGGTACTCGGGCGTGGTCGCTGCCGAGGAGATTTAGTCCCAAGCTCGCGCTTCTGCGAGCTCAAGAGACTTCG
>JAESQQ010000499.1 GCA_016765095.1 Planctomycetota bacterium
CCCCGCCCCTACCCCAGCATGCTGCGAGCCACTCGGGAAGGCAGTTGGAAGCTCGTGCGATCTGTAGGGTGCGGGGTTTACCCCCGCCCGGCGCCTGTCTCGGAGAGACAGGTGCCGTCCTAGACCGCGAGTGTCGAGCCAGCCGGTTCCTCCGCGACCTCCTCCCGATCTGCGCTGACCGCGGTCAGGAGGGGGCGAAAGGCCGCCCGGTGGTACCAGGCCAGTCCGCCTTGGAGCCCCACGATCAGGATCGCCAGGGGCAGTCCGGCGGGCTCCAAGATGTTGAAGGCCACAATGTTGATCGTGATCGGGGCCAAGACGACCAGCGCCAAGGGCACGAAGCGATTGGAGAGGAGGGCCAAGCCGACCACGATCTCGGTCCCCTTGAGCAGGGGGAAGAAGTAGCCAGCGGCCGCCAGCCCACCCATGAACTCGGCGGCCGCGCCGGTGGGCGGGGGAATCGGAATGAAGTTCAGGAAGCCGTTGAGCCCAAACACGACGAAGATCAGTCCAAGCAGGAGGCGAGCGGCGTGCGGGGCGTAGGTCGTGAGAGCGTTCATGGGTCGTCCTTGTCTGTGCTGTGTTCTGAGGGGGATAGTAGGACTGTTGCTCCTTACCAACTAGCCACTACTTTCGGATATGACTGTTCCGCCAGCGGAACAATGAGGAGGAGGCTCCTTCGGCGGTCTCTGGGGAGGCTCACCTCGCGGCAGCCTTATCCTTGGCGTCCTTGGCGTCCCTAGAGGGGCGAGGCGCTCGCTAGAGCTTCGCCTTCAGCTCCTGCTCCAGCGGTGAGTCCTTGGGCTGCAGGACGTAGAGCCCCCCCTTGGGCTTCATGCCCTGGATGACCACGATGAGGCACTCGCTGGTCCCGTCCCAGCTGACCCTCTTCACGTTCTTCCACGGGAAGAGCTGCGTCACCGGGGCGCCCTCCTTGGCCGGTCTCCGTAGCATGGGGATGACGAAGCCTACGGCGAGCGCAGCCCCGATTCCGCCGCTCCACGCGGAGTCCAGGCCGAGCACAGTTTGAAGGCCAGCCGCGACGAGCCCGAAGGCCAGGGTGCCGAGAAAGACGGCGAGCGCCCGGCCGCTGCCTGAGACGGCCGCGCCGGTCGCGTAGAGACCGTCGTCGCGGAGCTCCAGCGTGCCCTCTCCGGTGATCTTGATGGGGACGAAGCTGCTGCCCAGCGCGGGCGGACGGAAGGTGACGTTCATGGCCGCGAGGCTAACAAATCCAGCATAGCGGGGGTCGAACGGCCTCCCGGGGGGTCAGTGATCGCGAATGAACTCCGCCGCGAAGCTTCGGATCTCATGTCCATTGAGGACGTGAACCCGACGCAGGCGCTCGACGGTCTCCTGGCTGAACCGGCTGAGCGGCATGTGGATCAGCTTCCGCTTGTAGCGGCGCGCGATTCGGCGCCAGCGGGACTTGGGGGCGCAGGGCGAGACGAGGACCACGTGCCGTTCGCGGGAGTGGAGGCACGCCGCGCCGACCATGCGCTCCTCGAGGGTCTGGGCGAAGTCGAGGCGAGGATCCGTCCAGATCTCGGGGATCGGCCGGGGAGGGAAAATGAACATGCAGCCGCCGTAGGTGGCTTGGCCGATCCCGGGGCCTATCAGCGTGTCCTGGTAGTTGGTCGCGAACAGGCTGAGGGTCGACTCTTCGGGGTGCTCCGCATACCAAGTGCAGCGCCAGGGGTAGACCTTGGGGTCGGCGGGGACCTCGAACAAGAAGAGCACGACCTCGACCGAACCGCGGGCGGGCGGGACCTGCTTGACGTAGAGGTCGCCCGTGTACCAGTGGCGGATCGTCTCGCGAATGTCGAGGCCGTCCATAAGGCTCGTGGTGAACTTCTCGGAGCGAGCCAAATCCGCGCCGATCAGGGCCTTCCCCAGCTCTTGGACGTGGTTGCGAAAGCTCTCGATCCGCGAGTCCTCAGGCGGGTAGCTGCAGCTCGAGTGCGGATTCCAGCGCTGCTTCCACTCCTGAATTTTGGGCTTGGGCGGAGGCGGGGTCAGCTCCAAATGTCGCCACGAGACGTCTTGGCCTGGGAGGAGGCTCTTGGCGAGGACCTCGCCCGTGCTCGGGAGCACTGCCCGGCCCTCGAGTCCGAAGCTGGCCTCTTCCCAGGGCCGCCCCTCGCCTTGGTAGGGATAGGTCCGCGCCGTCTCGACGACTTGAATCGCCAACCCGTCGCCGACGACCTGCTTGCTCGCGAGCGCGAGGGTGTAGAGGTCCGGTGAGAGGCGACGCGAAGTCAGGGTCAGGTTGCGGACGTATTTGAGCAGCAGAGACAAGCGCTGAGGCGAGAGCGAGCGCTCGACGCGAGCGTCCTCGGCGACCCACCGGTCGCGCGCCTCGAGGATCAGCTCCTTGATCCCGTCCACACTGAGGTGCTCGTCGGGGCCGAGGGTCTGCCGGCGCTGCTCGTAGAGGTGGGCCAGGAAGGGCAGCTCTCCCATCACGAAGGCCAGGGTCTGCTCGCGAATCCGCCAGGTCTCGACCGGGGCGTAGAAAGGCTCGGGCTCGGGTGGCTCCCAGTTCTCGCGGTAGGCCTGGCGAACCCAGGGCCACTCGCGGAACGAACACAGGAACAGGACCGGCCCCTCGACCTCGAGGACCTTGAGCCGCCGAGCCATATGCGCCGCGCGATCGCGGGCCTGCTCGCTCGGTGGAGGGCCCAACGAGGGGAGGACGGCGGCTGCGAAGTGAGCCGGCGAGACCCCGCGCTTGAGCGCGTAGGGGTCGGGGTAGATCCCGCCCCGGCTCTCGAAGTGGTCGACCTCGAGATCGCAAAACGCCCAGGCGATCCGCTCCTGGCGGGCGGTCCGCAGCGCCGCGATCACGGCCTGGGTCGGCTCAACGGGGACATAGGCCACCTCAGGCGGACCGTCGTCCTCGGGGTTTAGGAACTCCGGCCCACGCGGCTCGCGGATCACGACCGCGTGAGCTGTCGGGAGGAGCTCGATCGCGTCGCGGACCTCCGCCTCGACCGCTGGCGGGAGGGCGACCGCGAGCGTCTTCCAGCGTCGCGCGAGGACTTCTTTGCGCGCCAAGGCTGCGTAGTCACCGCTCCCATGGAGCACTGGGAACAACCGCAGCGTCGGCGAGACGTCGAACACAGCTCGGCTAGCGTCGCTCAGAACAGCCCCGAGTCCGGGGGATCGGAGTCCTCGCCGAACTGGCCGTCCGAGAAGGGGTCGCTTCCCGGCCCGCCGCCTGTGTCCCCGCCTTCACCCATGGCGTCCCCACCCATTGCGTCGGGGTGGAGCGGATCGTCCCCCGCGAAGAAGAAGTCACCGAGGCCCATAGGCAGGCCCTGGCCGCCCATGGCGGCGCGGCGCTGCGAAGCCAGACGCTCGAGATCCGTCGCCTCCTCGCCCAGCACGAGCTCGAGCGCCTCTTGCCAAGCGGCGTCGGTCGACAAGGCGTGCTCGGGGTCTTGCGCCGCTCGCTTGATCGCGAATCGGAGCAGCTGGATCCCGTCTCGCGGGGAGAAGTCCAGCTTGAGACCGTGCGCCTCCTGAAGGAAGTCGACGGTCAATGCGAGGAGGTCGTCAGGCGCGAAGGGGAGGTGGTATTGGAGAATCCTGAGCTCGTCCGCTCGCTCGGGGAAGCCGAGGAGCAGCTTGGGCTGTAGTCGACTAAGAATGTAGTCGGGGACCTCGTAGGTCGACTCGTCCTCGTTCATGGTGACCGCGCAGCGGAAGTCAGGGTGAGCCTTGATCACGGCCCCCGTCACGATCGACTCGACGTAGCGGCGGTGATCGAGGAGCGGCGCCAGGCTGGCCCATGACTTCTCGTTCATGCGGTTGCCCTCGTCGAGGACGCACACCCCGCCCTTGAGCATTGCGCTGACCAAGGGGGAGGCGTGATACGCGATCTTCCCCTCGCCAGAGAGGACCGGCGTCACGAGCAGATCCTCGGGGCGAGTGTCTGCTGTGCACTGGAAAATGTAGAGCGGCTGCTCGCGGACCTTGGCAGCCGCCATGGCGAGCGTCGTCTTGCCCATTCCAGGCGGCCCCGTGATCCGGGGAGCCAGGGCGAGATCACGGGGATCCACGACGAGCCAGCAAGCCAGGAGCTGCCGGAGCGACTCGCTCTGACCGATCCACTCCTGCTCGCTCGTGTCGGGCGCGCTCAAGCGCAGTGTGACTCCGCTGACGCGGACCTGCTCATGGGGAGAATCGTCGCTCATGAAGCTCCTTCGATCGCCTAAGTCGGCGCCAAGGAATGACTTCGCGTTTCACTTGTCCTCGACGCCGCAGGCTGCGTTCGGCTTCGGCCGCGTAGGTCACTACGCTTGCCCTCAGCCTGCCTTGCCCGCGACGCCGAGTCCGGCGCGAAACCCTGAAGTTATTCCTTGGCCCCTCCTGAGGATAGCCCGCGCGCGCGGTCTCTTGGCCATGGGAGAATCTTCTCGTGTCCCACACCTCAGCAGTCCTGATCGAGCTGCGCTCCGACGAGCGCGTCTGGGTAACCGGCGACGTCCACATTGGCCCCGACGACGACGTCCGAGCCGAGGAGTTCCTCGCGTTCTTGAGCGCTGCCAGGGCCGGCTGCGACCGACTCGTCCTCTTGGGCGACGTGTTCGACTTCTGGATCGGGACGCGCCACGGCCTCAGCTGCAGTTACCGACGCGTGATCGAGGCCTTTCAGTCGGCGAACCAAGCCGGGTTCCCGATCGACTTCATTCCCGGGAACCGTGACTTCCTCGGGATCGCTGAGCTCCGCACGATCGGGGTCCGACCCCACGGCGACGCGGTCGTCTATCAGCGCGAAGGGGAGCGAACGCTCGTCACTCACGGCGACCTCCTCGTCAAGGGAGACACCGGCTACCGGCGCTACCGAGCCGTCGTCCGCTCGAGCCTGTTCCGGCTCTGCTACTGGCTGGTCCCGGTGTTCGTCCGCCTCTGGACCGCGCGCCGCCTGCGTGGGGCGAGCCAACGCAAGCTGAGCCGCGTCGCGGCCTACTCGTTCCCGATCGACCTCGAGAAGAGCGAAGCCTGGCTGACACACCACCAAGCGCGCGACCTGCTCATGGGGCACCTTCACCGGGAAGAAACTCACGACCACGGCGCGGGGCGAGTGACGCGAATGCTCCCCGGCTGGGGGCCGGGTCGAACGCCCCACTTCGTGCTCGGGCCGAGCGCAGTGCTTCGAACGACTACTTCGCCAGATAGCGCTTGATCTCGGCTGCCCTGGGGTGAGCCGAGTGCCTTGTGCAAAAGGCCTTGAGGTCGCCCCGCCCAGACGCCCTGGCGCCAGCCTTGATCCGGAAGATCCCCTTCAAGAGGAGGTATTCCGGGCGGGGCTTCTGCTTGAGCGCCTTCTGCATCTCGATCGCGCCAGCCTCGAAGTCGCCGGTGAGGGCGTGCAGGAGGGCCCAGAGCGCCAAGGTCCGAATCTCCTCGCCCTCCTCGCGCTGGAAGGTCTCCTGGGCGAGTTCCAGGGCCTCGTCGTGCTTGCCAACCTGTGCCATGACTCGGATCCGAAAGCGCGTCACCCAAGGCTCGAAGCTCTTTGAGAAGTTGAGCTTGGCGTGGCGCTGCAACGCCTTGAGCGCGAGCCCGTAGTCACCGCCGCGGTCGAGCACGAGGGCTTGCTCGAGGAGCAGCTCCCGACTCCGACTTCGCTTCCGGAGCCCGTCCTTGAGAACCGACTCCGCCTTCCCGAACCGCTTCATGGCCACTTGGCAGCGCGCCAGGACGCGATACAGGCCGACCACGCTCCTGTAGCGCGTGATCCCTGCGCGGAGCTTACCTACAGCCGAGTTGGCCTTGTTTGCCCGTAGCGCCGCGATCCCAAGCAGCCGAAGGCTCTCGGGGTCGTGCTTGTTTCGCTCGACGCTCGCCTTGAGGCTCGCGTAGGCCTCTTCCGCCTGGCCGAGGTTGAGGAGCACAGCGCCCTGCTCGCGGAGCGCCTGGGAGTTGCCTTCCTCGATCGCGAGCGCGCGCCTGATCACCCCCAGGGCCTCGCTGTATTTCTTCCGGGCCGCGAGGGATCTGCCGAGGTTGATTTGCTGGGACACGAGCTTGCCGTTGAGGATCGCCTTCTCCCTCGAGTCCCTGGCAGTCGCCACTTTGGTCGTGGCCTGCTTGACTCCCCTCCTGCACTCCGAGAGCCGATTCCCCCAGTTGGCGGCGAAGTTCTTGTCGTAGATCGGGATCGGCGACCAGGGCTCCTCGAGCAACAGGATCCACTCGCTCGTGTCCCGGAGCAGAGTCGTGGGCCTGACCATGGGCTCGGGCGTGGGCGTGGGCGTCGCGCTCGGAGTCGGGGCTGGACCCGATCCAGACAGCCGCTGGATCCCCTTCTGAGCCCGAGTGTTCGCAGGGTCCCAACCGAGGGCGTCGCGGTAGCGCTTGAGCGCATCCTCGCTCCGGCCGTCGGCTTCGTAGAGCGTCGCGAGAGCGACGGCCAGCGGTGCGTACTTCGCGCCGACCTCCAACCCCTCCTCGAACCTATCCTGCGCAGCCTCGCGACGCCTCTGAGCAAGGTGAACTCTCCCCAGAGCGAGGCAAACGGCTCCGTCCTGGGGCCGCTCGTTGACGAGACCCTCGAGGACTGCCTCGGCCCGGTCGAGCTCCCCGTTGGCGAGGTAGGCCTCTCCCCTGACCCTTCGGAAGGTGTGGTTTCTGCTCGAGCCAACCCGGTCGAGGTGGGTGAGGGCCTTGAGCGGCTCGTTCTGCGCCAGGGCGATCTCGGCGCTCAAGATCCACACCGAGAGGGTCAACGTCTTCCCCGTGCGGGCGATCCGCGCGTCGTCCGCCGCGAGATCGAGACGAGCGAGCCCGAGCAAGACCCGCCCGCGACGGACGCGGAGATCCGTGTTGAAGCGGCTCCCTTCGATCAAGAGGGAGAGGTCGTCGAGCGCGGGCTCCAAGCGTCCGAGCTTCGCCAGGAGCCTGGCCCGGAGGTCACGCGCCTCGTCGAGAGCAGGGTTCTCGGACAAGGCCTGAGAAGCCAAGCGGATCGCGCTCTCGTCTTTACCCAACTTGGCGAGGCTCTTGGCAGTCGTCAGGGCTGCGCGGCCGCGATCGGCGTCCACCGAGGCTGAAGGCCGAGGCGTCGCGCGCGAGGGCGTCGGAGTCTCGTTGGCGGCGACGCTCGACTCCGGGGTTGCGCTCGGTTGCGTCCCGTCCGCGCGGACCGCCACGAAGATCGCCGTCGCGACCGCGATCAGGACGACGGCGACGGCCGCCAGCTGCGCGGCTCGCCCCCCGCCTGTCGGTTGAGGAGCGCTCGGCTTCTTGACGGGCGCTTTCCGCTTGGGAGATCGTGCGCGGACGGTCTCCCCGTCGAGGTAGCGGCCGAGGTCCGCCGCGAGGGCCGCTGCGCTCGCGTAGCGATCCTCAGGCTTCTTCTCGAGACACTTGAGCACGATCCAGTCGAGAGCCTTGGGGATCTCCTCGTTCAAGCTGCTCGGGACCGGCGGATCCTCGAACAGGACCGCCGCGAGCTGAGCGT
Source organism: Planctomycetota bacterium (assembly GCA_016765095.1). Classification (GTDB taxonomy): domain Bacteria; phylum Planctomycetota; class J058; order J058; family J058; genus NORP233. Next base: position 7,472 of record JAESQQ010000499.1, read on the forward strand.
GGATCGTCTGCGACTTGTGGAAAGGCGCGAGCCCGGTCAGCGAGTAGAAGAGCGTCGCGCCGAGGGAGTAGACGTCGCAGCGTCCGTCCACGCGCTTGGCGTCGCCTTTGGCCTGCTCGGGCGCCATGTAGGCCGGCGTCCCGACCATGTCACCGGTCTTGGTCAGCCCGTCCGACTCTCCGAGCCGAGCGAGGCCGAAGTCGAGAATCCAGGCCTTGCCGTCCTGGTCCAGCATGATGTTGTCGGGCTTGATATCGCGGTGGAGCACGTCGTTGTTGTGCGCGTAGTGGACCGCGAGCGCGACGTCTTTGATCGCCTCAACGACGACCTCAGGGGAGAGGTCGTCGATCTCCTTGAGGGAGGCGCCGTCGACGTAGCCCATAGCGAGGTAGGGGTGATCACGCGCCTCGCCGTAGTCGTGGAGGGGCACAATGTTCGGGTGCGCGAGTCGCGCGGTGGCCTTGATCTCAAGCTTGAAGCGCTCCAGGGAGCCTGTGGTCACGTTCGCGAGGACTTTGAGCGCGACCGCTTTGCCGTCCCGCGTATCGTTGGCGTACCACACGACGCCGAAGGCTCCAATTCCGAGCTGCCGGACCAACTCGTAGTGCGCGAACGCCTCCCCTGCCTTGGGAAGCCCGCTGACGCCGGTCTCTGACCGTCCGCCCCCGGCCGAGCTCGCCGAGACAGAAGCCTGGCGAGAGCCCGTGGCCGTGGAGTCATACGCCGAAGAGGCGGCCGCCGCCTGAGGGCCAGACCCAGTGGCTGGGGGGTGACGACCGCTCGCCGTCGGCGGATTTGGGTGGCGCCCGCTCGCAGTCGGACCCATGTGGGGTCCGCTCCCCGTTTGGGGAGCCGGATGACGCCCGCTGGGGGAGACAGGATAAACGCCGCTCGTGGGACTGGGATAGCGCCCGCTGGGGGAGACAGGAGGTTGCGGATATCCCTGCGGTTGCTGCTGCGGATACCCCTGCTGTTGCTGCTGCGGATACCCCTGCTGTTGCTGCCGCGGATACCCCTGCTGTTGCTGCTGCGGATACCCCTGCGGCTGCTGCTGCGGATACCCCTGCTGTTGTTGCTGCTGCGGATATCCCTGCTGTTGTTGCTGCTGCGGATACCCCTGCTGCTGTGGCGCTTGCTGGGGGAGGTGTCCAGATATAGCGAGAGGCGACCCGCAGCTGGGACACTGGGGGCTTTGGACTTGGACGGCAGAGAAGGTCCCACCGCAGACAGCGCAGCGCACAACGGACACTTCCAGAGTATTGGCGCGCGATGCCGATTTAGCAAAGAGTTCGAGGCGAAAGTCCACCCCTTGCCCTTCCCAAAGGGGGCCGCTAGCGGAACTGGCCCTCTTTACAGAACGAGAGCGTCTCCGCAGAGCAGGCTGGGCAGGGGTGCCCCTTGAGGACGTCGCCGCTGAGGCGGGCGATCCGGTACTGCTTCTCCCGCTCGAGAACGAGGGGCTCACCGCAAGAGACGCAGGGTGGAGTTGGGAGGGGCATTCCCAGGAGCAGGGCGACGCTCTGGACCCTGCCGCAGCAGGTGGCAGGAAAGAGGTAGCAGACCTCGACGTCGTGCTCGTCGATCGCGGAGTGGGTGGTCCCGAGGCGAAGCTCGCGCTCTTCGTAGCCGCACCCCTCACAGCGAGCGGAAAGGATCAAACCCATGTTGGTCTCCAGCAAAGCTCACAACCAATGAACGAACCGGGCTGCGCACGCGCAAGCCCGGTCGAGTTCCGAAGCGAGCGGCTTGGCTGAGCCGCTTAGCGCTTACTCGGGGCGCCGCTCGGGACGCTCGAAGCGACTGCCGCCGCCCTCGGAGCGACCGCCCTCGGAGCGACCGCCCTCGGAGCGACCGCCCTCGCCAGAGCCCTCACCCATGGGGGTCACGGGGATTGCGTAGGTCGCCGGATCGAGCAGCTTCTCGGGCATCGGCTGCCCACTGATCGTGGCCTCAAGACCCGGGAGACGCAGCTTGCTGCGCTGTTGCTTGCGCGCCCGATCGAGCTTCCGCTGCATGCGCTCGCGCGACTTGCGCTCGGCACGACGACGGTTGCGGAGCGACTTGCGCGTCTCTCGACGGCGCAGGTCACTCGGCTTCTCGTAGTAACGCTTGTTGCGAACGGTCTTGCTGATTCCAGCGCGCTCGCAGAGCCGCTTGAAGCGGCGGAGCGCACGCTCGACAGGCTCGTCGCGCTTGACCGTGACGCTAACATTGGGACGAATCGCCATAAATGCAGTTTCCTCAACTGGAGAAGAGGGGAATGATAGCGGCCATCGCGCGGGGTGCAACCCGGAGAACAGGGTCTCTTGAGGAGCCTCCTCACCCAGCTACAGACCCTTGTCCTGGGGCCCCTAGCGCTCCTGAGCTTTCCGGAATCTCAGGAAGTCCTGGGGCGTTTCGAGCCTGGGAGACCTCATGAAGCACATCCTCGTCCTCGTCACGCTCTTGACCGCGCTGCCGGGCTGCTGCAGCGGTCGCTCGCCTGCGGGTGTGGGGGCCCACTACGATCTCGAGGACTGCAACGTGGCGCTCGAGGGCTACGACCCCGTCGCCTACTTCAGCGAAGGCGCGGCCCGAGAGGGGTCTGCAGGAATCGAAGCAGAGCACGAGGGCCTCGTGTTTCGCTTCGCGAGCGAGGCCAACCGAGACGCCTTCCTCGCCGAGCCGACGGCCTACCCCCTCGCCTACGGAGGTTGGTGCGCCTACGCCGTCGCCGGCGACGGAACCTTCGACGCGGACCCCGAGAGCTTCCTCGTCCGCGAAGGTCGCTTGTTCCTATTCCACGACTCGATCTTCTTCGACGCCAAGAAGGCCTGGTTGGAAGGCGGTCACAAGAGCCTGGCCCGCTCGGCAGACGTCCACTGGCACGAAATGACCCACTGAGCGACTTCGTCCCTCCGGGACGCTCAACCTAAGCCAGGTCGAGGCTCACGAACGAAGCTGCTGCTCCAAAAGCTGCCCCGCGATCGTCATAAAACTCCGCTCGGTGACCATTCCGACCAGGCGACCGTCCTTGATCACGGGCAGGCAGCCAACTCGGTGCTTCCGCATCAATTCGAGGGCGTCGAGGGTCAGGGTCTCAGGGGAGATCGTGAACAGATCGTCTTCGACCTTGTGCATGATTTGGCGCACTGGAATGTGACGGTCGGCGGAGACACCCACGTCACGAGCGAGGTAGCGCAGCAAGGCGCGGTGGCTGACGAGCCCGACCAGTTTCAGCTTGTCGTCCTCGACTGGGACGTAGCGAATGTTGTTCCAGTCCATGATCCGAGCCACGAGCTCGAGGAGTTCTTCCTCGTTCACGGTGACGGCGTCGGTCTTCATGATCTGCTCGACCCGCATGTAGGCCTCTTTCCACGAGGTCGCCCCAGCGGTCAGCCGAGCAGGCAGCCATTCATGACCGGGCGAGCCCTCCTTTTGACGCGCGATCGAGGCCGCGGTCAGGGCGCAGAGCTGCTGGCTCATGGTCCCGCGACCCTTCATCACCTCCAACGAGGCGAGCTGCCAGTCGGCGCCGGTCTGTCGGTTGGAGACGCGGGCCTCAATGATCCCGAGGTAGCGATCAATGTCCTCCTGGCGAATCTTCGCCGCGCTCAAGCCCTCACGAGCAATCGGGAGCAGCTCCTCGAGGATCAACTCCTGGACCGGGCGTGTGCGACCGTCGAGCCAGGTCAACTGAGCGCCGAGCCCGCGCCGAGCTGCAGCCACGAAGTTGGCTCGGGCGTGGTTGAAGTCGAGGCGCTCGCTGACGTCGCCGTAAGCCTCCATGCCCCCCTGCATCAGTCCGATCCAAAACGCCATGTTGGCGATCTCGTCCACGATCGTAGGACCGGCCGGGAGGACGCGGTTCTCGATCCGGAGGTGCGGCTTGCCCTCGCTGATCCCGTAACAGGCTCGATTCCAGCGGTAGACCGTCGAGTTGTGGAGCTGAAGCGCCTTGAGCTTGGGCGGGCGGCCGGCGGCCATCTCCTCGAACGGGTCCGTGACGGGGGTGTTCGTGCCGAGCAGGACCCGGAACCGAGCAATGTCCTCTTGGAACAACTCGAGGGCCGACTTCTTGACCCAGCGCCGACCGAAGTGGACGCGAGAGGTGTGGTCCTGGAGGTAGTAGCTGGAGGTCCGGGTGTCGACGGCCTGCTGGAAGACCGCGACCCGAGTCTCCTTCCAGAGCCGGCGACCGAACAAGAGCGGCGAGTTGGTCGCGGACGCGAGCGAGGGGGCGGCGAGGAGCTGGGCCAGGTTGTAGGCCTGCGCGAACTGGTCTGGGTCGACCTGGAGGTGAATCTGAAAGCTGGTGTTGACCGCTTCGAGCATCACCGAGTCGTGGCGCAGGATCAGCTCGTCCGCCCCGTTGATCCGCAGCTCGTAGGCGTCTCCACGAAGACGGCTCAGGGCGTCGTTGAGCGCCCGATAGCGCTCCATGGGCGTCATGGCCTCGAGGCCAATGTCCTGGACCCGAAGCGTGGGGAGGATCCCCGTCAACAGGACGTCGGCGCCCATTTCGTTGACGACCCGCCGGCAGTTCTCGACCTTCTCGACGAGGAGATTCTCGTACTGATTGAAGCAATCGCCCGCCAAGCTCAGCGGCGGAAGATTGACCTCGACGTTGAAGCGAGCAAGCTCGGTCGTGAAGTCGGGATCGTTGAGCGCCTCGAGCGTCTTGAGGTTGATCATGGCCGGGCGATAGGCGCCCTCAACCAAGACCAGCTCCTGCTCGGCTCCGATCCGTCGGACGCCGCTCTCGATCTCCCCCTTGCGGAGCATGGTCTCGAGCGCCCACACGTCGTTGAGGAGGCACTTCATGAAGAGCCGGAGATCCGCAGGATCGGGAGCACCGGTGACTTGCTGTTCGCCCACGAAGCTCTCCGGCTGGGGGGGTTGTCTTGAGTTTTGTACGTGGCTAGCGCGGCGGACGCAAACCCCAGTGATCTATGCCTAGCGGTACACCCCAATGCTCTCGTAGGGGAGGGGTTTACATACCCCAATGCCAGGCGACGAGTGGTCCAAACCCAGGCGGAGGAACGGGTTGGGTTCGAACACGGAATATCAACAGGAAACAGTAACGGCAACAGGGAATCAACTCGCGCGATTCTAGCCGTCCGTGCAGGAGCCTCGAGAACCGCGACGACCTCGCCCATTGCCTGCTTGGAGGTGCGACGCGACTACCGCGACGCCTCGACTAGCCAAAGCACGTCCTGGCGGGACTTTCGACCTGGTTACCATCCCCTGTTTCTTTGGTCCCTTCGTCGCCTGGCATTGGGGTTTACAGCGCCTGACGTAACAATGGACGAGTGCGCGAGTGGCGTCGGGAAGGCTCCTGAGAGGCCTGGTCGGCGCGGCCTCGGGGCGGGCGTAAACCCCGCCCCTACCCAAGCGTGTCGCGAGCCGTCTAGAAGGGGCACATTGGAAGGTTGGGCCGGCCCCCTCCGAGGGCGCCTGTGCGATCTGTAGGGTGCGGGGTTTACCCCCGCCCGCCGCCTGTCCCGGCGAGACAGACGGACTCGCCTCTTGAGCTTTGATACGTCAGGCGCTGTGCCCCCGCCCGCCTGTCCGGGAGAGACAGACGGCCTCGGGGATGAGGCTTGTCAACGGTCTGCGGGAGAATCCCCAGGAACTCCACCTCACTCGTCCCTACCTGCCAGGCCGCCCAGGTCGAGATCCCACTCCTGGAGAACGCCCTTGGTTCCGCGGAGGCCCGCGATCAGCAAGCTCTCCTCAGAGGCCGAGTAGGTCACCGAGGTGTAGTCGGAGCCGAGGTCGACCTTGGAGGCTATCTCGCGACCGCTCCGGAGATCAAACACGCGAAGCTCGGATTGGGTCATTCCCGCGATCCGCTGGCTTCCGACGGTCACCAGTAACGATCCAAAGGACGCTGCCCCTCTTGGCGAGGCCCCGTCAGGAGACCAGGTCCCTCCCATGTGCATCGCGCGCTGAGTGTTGAAGACTCGCAGGCCCGCGAAGGTCCGGTTCGCGGCCTGGGGCCGCAGCCCGTGGACCACGTTTGTGCGGAGGGCGAGCACGATCTCCTCCGGCTCGACGACCTTGATCCCCCAGCGAAGGGTGCCGAGGGGCGGGAGGGTGAAGCCCCACGGCAATGCCTCTCCGGTTTCTCGGGAGAGGAGGGCCACCGGCGTTGTTTCGTTTCGAGAAAAAGAGGCGAGGGCTCCGTTGTGCCAGACGATCCCGCAGACAGCTCCCGCGTGGACTTTTCGCTCCCAGACCACAGCTCCAGTCTTGGCGTCACGAAAGATCAGGCGTCCGTCGTCGAGGCCACTCGCTACACCGTCGGCGTCAGCCAAGATTCCGTGGCTGCGGACAGGATTCCGCGCGAAGAGCGTAAACCTGGTCCCCTCCAGCCGATAAACGAAAGACGCTCCTCGTTCGTCCGAGCCCGACCAGAAGACCCCTTCAGAGCCGACGGCGGTGACGTGGTGCCCCGGCCAGTTGAGCGACTTTGCCGGCCCGTCTCGGCTGAGTCGAACGACGGCGGTCTGGCGGTTGGAATGTTCGAGGTGGCACCAGGTGCCACAAAGCTCGGTCCAGAGCACCCCCTCCCCAGGAAGGAGGCGGGCGACAGGCCGGTGGACGGCATTTTCAACGGAGCGAGTGCGGCTCCATGTGGGTGGCCCCAAGAGTCGTCCAAGCCGCGCAGCCTCGCGCAAGCGATCAGCGGTCTCGGTGCGAGTGGGGTTGGCAACGATCCAGGATCCCGCCTGCCCTTCGGCGTGCGAGCTACGTGCCAGGAGACGCGCCACAAGTTCCGCCGGCGTGGCTGCTGGCCTCGGAGGAGACGGGCTCAAGAGGAGGGGGGAAGGGGAAGGAGAAGCGAGGGCTGGACCGGGAGGAGGGAGAAGCCACGGGAGCGAGCCGAGGGCCGCAAGCGCGAGGACGAGAGTCGCAATCAGGATCCGCAGCACCCTGCGGTCCTTCAGGTCCCTCGACCCAAAACGCGCGGCGACAAGCGCTTCTGCGAATGCTCCTGCGTCGGGGTAGCGATCCTCGGGCTCAAGCTCCATCGCGCGCTGACAGAGTTCGGCCAGGGCGGCAGGTACGTCGGGCGCGACCTGGCGGGGATCGGGGTTTGGGGTCTCCATTCGCTTTAGGAGAAGCGCCGTGACATTCGGTGCGAGATTGGGGATCTCGCCGGTCAGGACCTCGTAGAGCGTTGCTCCGAGCGAGTAGACGTCGCAGGTTGGGTCTCGCGATCCCGTAGCGCGGCATAGCTCAGGTGCTACGTAGGCGGGGGTTCCGACCAGGACCCCCTCTGCTGTCAGAGAACGGAGGTCGGCACCACTGACGAGCCCGAGGTCTGCCACCTTGATCTTGCCTTCCTCGTCGACGAGAAGGTTCTCAGGCTTGACGTCCCGGTGAACCAGTCCGACTGAGTGGAGGGCGGCGACACCGAGTGCGGCCTGGTGAACGAAGTCAAGGAGTTGAGCACGATCTCCGCTCTGGCTCGCGTGGACCTCCTGGAGGAAATCGTCGAGGGTCCGGCCCGGCAGGAGCTCCGTCACGACGTAGGGCCGACCACGAATGCTGCCCGCCGCATGGACTCGGAGCACGTGCGGGTGATTTAGGGTAGCGAGCGTCTCTCGCTCTCGGCGAAAGCGATCGAGCTGAGCCACAGTCGGGGCTTGCGCGCGAAGGACCTTGATCGCGACGCGTCGAGAGACGCTCTCGTCCTCCGCCGAGAAGACGTCGGCGAAGGACCCCGAACCGAGGGGGGAGATGTCTCGATACCCAGGGATCTCGGGGACTCCACCTCGGCCACCTCGGCCACCGCGTCTGCCAGCGCTGGATCCTAGAGGAGGCCTCTCTAGACTCCGTCCTCCCCCGTCGTCGGTCTTGAGTTCGTGAACCGACGGCGGGTCGGTCGCGGTCTCCCCCTGGTGCCCCTCGAGCGCGCGGGTCTCAGCTTCGGAGTCGGTAGGCACTCAGGGAGTATATCCCGCGGTGCAGCGTCCTCCCTCGAACCCTACTTGGCAGTCGGCAGGGGCAGGACGGGCTTCCAATGAAGAGCGCCCCTGGCGAAGGAAGCTGACCTAGCTGACGCGGGCTGGGTCGGCGACGGCGCGGTAGAGGGCACCCCGGCCTTTGCCCTCGGCGCGAAGGAGGCCGGCTTTGACGAGGCCTGTCAGGTCGCGCCAAGCCGTCGCCGGCGAGACCCCCCACGACTTGGCGTGGTCCGTGTTGCGGAGGACCTGCCCCGCAAGGAGCGTGCTCACGACGTGGAGCTGGCGAGAGTTGAGCCGGAGCGGGGTCTCGCCGGGCGGTCGGATCCGAGCCCTAAAGCGAAAGTGGCGCGCCTGGAGGGTCTCGGATCCAGCCTCGACCAAGGCCCGCTCTAGGACCGCCTGAAGTTCGCGGAGGTTGCCTGGCCAGGTGTAGGCCCGGAGACGGGCCATGGCCTTGGCCGTCAGCTCCCGCTCGGGCTCGCCGAGCCGGGTCAAGAGGGCGTGGACGAGGGTCTCGAGCTCGTGCTCACGTTCACGGAGGGGCGGAAGGCGGAGCTGGAGAACGCTCAGGCGGTAATAGAGGTCCTGGCGAAGCCGTCCTTCGGAGACGCCTTGCTGGGGGTCGCCCATGTAGGTCGCGACGACGCGGACGTTGACGGTCTTAGGCGTTCCACCCAAGGGCCGGATCTCGCCGGTCTCAACGGCCCGGAGGAGCTCGGCTTGAAGCCGGGGGCTGGCGTCTTGGAGACCGGCGAAGAACAGGACGCCGCCGTCGGCGCGCTGGAAGAGGCCTTCGCGTCGGCCTTGAGCTCCCGTAAAGGCGCCAGCCTCGTGGCCGAAGAGCTCGCTCTCGAGGAGCTCGGCCGCGATCGCCCCGCAGACCGCGACCACGAACGGCCTCTCGGCGCGCTTGGACTCGGCGTGGATCCGACGGGCTAGGTGCTCCTTGCCGACCCCGCTCTCGCCGCTGATCAGGAGCGGGACGTCAGAGTCACGGGCCGATTCGAGGAACTGAACGGGGACCGGGAGAGCAGGGCTCCCGCCGGGTTGGGCCTTCGAGCGAAGTTCGGCGCGAAGGTCGTTTTCGAGCTGAGGGCCGAGGCGCGCGGCGAAGCCAGCGACGACGGTGGCCTCGGCTGCGCCGAAGCGGCCGATCGTGCCCGGATCGTCTAGGTAGAGGACGCCGAGCACGCGGCCTCGCCGGCCGAACAGGGGCGCTGCGACAACCGAGCGAAGACCCTTGGCGCCGACGCTCTCGCCGACCGCCACGGGAGGCGCGTCGCTGGCGTCCTCGAGCAGGAGCGGCCGTCCAGTGAGGACGACGTGACGAAGGAGGCTCCGGCTGACGAAGGTGTCGGCCTCACCAACTTCCCAAGGACTGGCGAGGCCAGAGCTGAGGCGGACGAGTCGCCCTCGGGCGGCGCCTGTGGCCTCGACCGCGAGCTGGGTCGCGAGATCGAAGAAATGCGACCCCTCGAGGTCGCTCTCGAGGAGCCGGTCCAGCATTTGGAGCACCCGCTCGCTGGCTCGCTGACTGGGGGCAGTCATACGCTGGCAGACCTTGAGCACGAGCCGGCTGAGGAAGTCGCGCTCCTCGTTCGCTTCGCCACCGCTGAGGCGAACGCTGACTGCGCCCTCCTCAAACTCGCGATCGGACACAAACTCGGTCCCAGACGGGCTCTGGGTCTTGATTCCGCTGACCTCCAGTTCGACCCCGGCAGCGCCTTGCAGTCGTCGCAAGACGTCCGCCGCAGCAGACCAGGGGTCTTCGTTGGGAGCGTCGCAAATGGTGATAATTGAGCGAAGGGTGGTCCGGAGGTCGCCAACCGAGAGGGCGTCGATCCGCTCGCCGACGCTTGGCTCGTGGAGCGATCCAAGGGCGCGCTCGAACTCACTCCCGAGCGCAGCGACCGAAATGGGATCCGAGAGCCCAGCGCAAGCCGCGAGTCCGACTTGGAGAGACTTGGCAGCGCTGGCGCGGTCGTCGTTGGCCAAGGCCAAGAGAGCCGTGCAAAGGTGGAGGTGGGGCGATCTGCGGGGAGCCAGGGCCAAGGAGGCTTGGGCGCGTTGGAGGTCACCGTCGGCGAGCCAAGCCTCGACCAAGCCGAGGGCGGCCAGGGCGACATGCTCTGGGACGAGGGCGTCGTCGGAGCGCTGGGCTTCACCCAGGCCACGGTCGAGGTTTCCGCGCCCCAACGCGACGTCTCGGCCACGGACCAAGCAGCGCCCGAGCTCAATCACGGCTGTCCGGCCGATCTCCTCCCGTCCGAGGGCTTCTGCGGAGTCGACGGCCGAGAGCAAGAGTCCGATCGCGCGCGCTTCACCGAGGGCTGCCGAGAGGCGCCCCAAAGCGAGCGTTGCTTCCAGCTCTGGGTCCCCGGCCTTGGCGGAAGCCAGCTTGACTTCGGCGGCGGCCAGGAGGGTGATCAAGGCGCTTTGGTGGGAAGTCGACACAGCGGAAACAGCCTACTGCAAGGGCCGCGCCGTGGAACTCCCTGACCGGTTGAGAGGAGCGGCGAAGGCGCGCGAGTCGATCCGGGAGCCGGATCGTGAGCGATTCGGGGGCCAACGGTCTCTGGTGAGCGATTTCCTGAGGTGTTGGGGCGTGTCCTGCGACGGACCGCGGCGGCACGCGCCTTGCGCTCTCTCGAACGGAAGAAAGGCCTCTCATGACTCCACGTCGCATGCTTCTGGCTCTCAGCCTGGCCCTGATCTGCGGCTTCCCCGCCGCTGCTCAAGCCCTCCCCGCTGCCGAGCACGCAAGGCTCGAAGAGGTGATCCGGATCGGGTATCGCCAATACGAGACGGCCGCGAGTGAGAGCCCGGGAGCGCGAGAGAACTTCGACCACGTCCGGCGCATGCTCGACGCGATCGCCAGCTCGCGGGCAGAGCTGGCTCGTCGCGGGATTAACGCAGACGTGGCGCGAGCGGGTGTTCTGTTCTCCGACCTGGGGAAGAATCCCGCCAACCTGAGCAGCCTCGCCCGGGAGCTCTTCCCCACTGAGTTCGCGGACACAAAGACCCGCGGCCAAGCCATGTTCCGGGCCTTTCTCCTCCACGAAATCCCGGGACGGCGCCTGTTTGCCAAGGCCGCTCGCGAGGCGGGTCTGAGCCCCTCGACGATTGCGCGGGTCGAAGCCGCCAACGTTGGACACAACGGCCCAGCGGCTCAGGGGTCGTGGTGGCGCGGCGCCTGGGACGGCATGGTTCGGAGCCTGCCCCGCGCGAACTTCAGCGGACCCCATGGCGCCCTCGCACGTCAATACGTCGGCCAGTCCTATCCCCAGGTCCAGGGCCTGGAGGGAGCACTTCACACCGCCCTCGATCGCCGGGACCAGGGGACCCGAGACGGCTCGCTCAAGATCATGGCCGAGCGCATGGGGCGCGGCGAGACGTTGCGCGAGGCCTTCCGAGCCAGCTTCGGCTTGACGAAGGGCGCGAATCAAGCCATGACCCAGCTTCAGTTCGACGAACTCCGCCGGCGCTTTCCCGCGATCTTCGAGATCGACATTGTGCAACAAGCCGAGCGGGCGGTTCGCGACACGGCCAGGTTCGCGAACCACGTCCAGTTCAACCGCACAGGATCCCGTGCCCGCGTTTACCACGCCGACGGTCGCGTGGTTGAGGTCCGCAGCTTCAACGGGCTCAAGCGTGAACTGGCTCAGATCGAGCGCCCGAGCGCGCAGCGGGTGAGGGCCACCACTCGCGGGCCGGCCTCCGTCAAGACCTTGGCGACCCGGACCGTCCCCCAACTCCTAGCCGAGGCCCGCCGTCGCGGCCTTCGCCCGCGAGCGCCTTACCGCAAGGCGGCCTTGATCAAGGCGATCAGTGGTCGACCCGTCGCTGAGGTGAATCGCGTCCTGCGTGCCCGCCCGAAGCATGCCGGAATGCTCGGCGCCCTCCGGGGCCAACTCCGGCAATCCGCTCGCCGCGGCGTAGCGCGTCGCTAAAGGCTCTACAGATCGCGAGAGGGCCCCTCCGCAAGGCGCCCTATTGGACGGCTCGCAACACGCCTTGGTAGGGGCGTGGTTTACCCCCGCCCAGCCCCCAGACCTTGCCGCTCGGCGTCTCTGGAGCCTCCGGCGCACTTAACCGTCGCTACCTCAGGAGCTGTAAACCCCGCCCCTACATCCACGTGTACCCGTATCTCCGGGCCCAGCCACTAGATAGAGCACGCCTCACCTGCCGCTCTCAGCCGCTCGGAAGGCGGGACAAAAGCGGATCGCAACGCGAGGTGATTGCGAACTCTGGAGCGCCCTTGGACGCACGTGAGCGATTCCATGAGCCGTTTGATCCTGAACTGAGCCGGATCCAATTGGCCCCGAGGTTGCGATAGGTGGGGCAGCGGACGCGTCCGCGCGGAAGTGAAGAAGGAAGGGACCCTCATGCATAACCCACCTCATTCGAGCCGGCTTGCGTGCCTGGCTTGCGCTCTGGCCCTTTCGGTCGTGAGCTCAGCGACTGCCGCCGACCCGATCCTCGCCCCCGGCGACCGCCTCCTGATCCAGTCCCGCCTTCGCGTCCGCCAGGGCGAGCTCGGCGCCCTCGAGAAGGGAGTCTCCGCCGAGGAGCGGACCCGGAGTCTCCTCGTGGTCAGCGCCACGGCCACAGGCGGCGAGGTCGAGGGCGTCGTGCGTTCGCTCCCAGGACCTTGGCCGAAGCCCTCGCTGCCCCAGCCGAGCGCCCTGCGGGGCGGCCAGCCCCAGAGCAAGGCCGCCGCTCCGAAAGCGCTCGCTTACCGTGGCCGCCCGACGGACTTGGTCTGGCTGAGTGCGCCACGGCTCCTGGGTCCCTTGGCCAAGGACGTCCGCCAAGGGAGGCTCGGCGAACGGACCGTGACGCTGGTGGTTGCCGGTTACCCAGTCGACCTCAAGCTAACGATCGCCGCCTCCAAGACGGGGACCCAGAAGACGAGCCCCGCGGGCTGCCGCCAGCTCACGATCCGAGGCGAAGGCGCCTCCTTGATTGGCGAGACGGGCGTGACCCTCCGCTTACGCGTTCGTGCGCGCCTCGAGTTGCGAGGTGCGGGCCAGAGCCGACTCGACCTCAAGCTGAAGTGGACCGCGACCGGAGGCCCTGGCGTAGACGCCGAGGCACAGGTCCACCTGGAGACCCTCGTCGTGCGCGTTTCAGGGAGCGAGCGGGGTCCCAAGTGAGCGACTTCAACGACAGTCAGAGCCGCGCTGGTGCTTGGCACCCCCTAGTTCCGCTCCTCCTCCTCCTCGTGACGGGACTGCCCGCTTTGGGCGACCCCCCAGACACTGCGGAGGCCGAGCGTCCTCGGGAAACACGAGTCCAGCGTACGCGGGGCTACGTGGGCAACCTCGGTCGCTTCGGCGGCGCGATCGTTCTCTCGGAGGCCGGCAAAGGAGTGTTCGCGGGCGACCAAGACGCCGTCGGCGACGCGCTCCGCGCACCGGCGACCCCAGAGTTCCTCACGGGACTCGCGATCTTCGACGGTGCGATTCGGAGCGGGAACGCGCTCGTGCGCCGCCTTCCCTCGGCGGGCCAACTCGGGAACGCCCTCAAGCAGAACCTCGTTCTAGCCGGAGCCCTGACCGTGACGAGCGCCGTCGAGGTCGACCTCAACGGCTTCCGCTATCGCGACCTGACCCGCGGCGACTTCAGCCGCCTCCAAGGCGCCTCGGTCGGACTCCGGACCGTCGACGGCCAATCGCTCGCGATCACCATGGGCTCGTTCGCGGCCGCGCAAGGGATCTGGAATGGAGCGAAACGACTCGGCCAGCCCTTTGCCGCTGCAGTCACGCGTCGCCTGGCCAAGACGGCGGCGATCAAGGCCGCGCTGACCGTAGCGCCCGTCCCAGGGAGTCGTGTTGCGGCCCTTCTCCTAACGGGCGCCGAGGTCGCCCTCGCCGTCGGCGACCTGGCAGGGCTTCTCATGACAGCCCAGGCCATTGACGAACCTCTCCAGGCCGCCAACGAACGACGCCGACGAAGCGGCGCCGTCGCAGAGGCGGAGGACTCTGTCGCCAGATCAGCCCGCGCTTCGAACCAGGATCACCTCATGAAAGCCCTCGGCCGGCTGCGAAATGCGCGGGCTCGCCAGCGGGCCGAGGCCTACACCCGCGCCGCTCGCCAAGACCTGGCCATGATCCGCCGCCTTCGCGAGCGTGGCGCGAATCCGGACGTGTTCAACAAGATCGCTCAGCAGGCCCTCGGCGACTACGGCGCCGGCTTGGCGCTGCCCGCGCTGAGCGCCCTCCTCCTCGAGCACCTCCCCGAAGAAGTCGCTGCGGGACGGTTGACACCCGCCGCCCTTGCACGCCACCGAATGCGTGTCGTCCGGGCTCAGGCCGAAGCCGCTGAAGCTCGCGACGCGAGCTATGCCGCGGAGGACCGCGCCTATGCCGACCTCCTCCGCGGGCCCCTTAACCCCACGGCCCGCGCCGCAATCCAGGCGGCTCGGGAGGAGGCCGCCCTCGAGGCCGAGATCGAACGTGAGGACATTCGGAACCGGACACGGCCCCAGGCTGCCGCAGTCGCGCCCCCCGCAAAACCTGCCCCAACACCCGCTCGCAGTGCTCACCGCGGGATCCTCGGCGCGTTCGGGGGGCGAGTTGAACCGTCTGTGCCCGCTCGATCGGAGTCGCAGACCTCCCGATCGAGTCGCCAGCGTTCTCAGAACACGAACCAGCGATGAACCGGTTCCTTCCAAGAACGTGGATCCTCCTTCCGGTCCTCCTCGTGCCCGGCGACCAGCTCGTGGCGAAATCCGCTCCCAGCAACAAACTGGAGCAGCTTGCGGGGCTCCTGCGGGCCGCGTCCGTGACTCCTTGCGCGCCAGCGTCAATGAGGTGGCTTCCCCCCAAGAATCGGTCTTCGTCTTGGAGCCGGCCATGGGCTAGCACGACCTCGATGTTTCGCTGGGGCGTCGCGAGGCCCCAGAGATTGACTTCTCGTAGGAGAATCCAAGCCATGTCCCGAGGGTTCTCCAGCCTGCCCCCATTCGGTGCGTCAATCACCGGATCCAGAAGCTCTCACGAAGCCGTGTAGTGCGCGCCCTTCAGAGGGGATAGGATCCCTTGATGAACTCCTTGCCAGAGGGTGACAAGGCCCCCGTGAACTCGCTACAGACGGCTGAGGAGGCCGGGTCGGGCGACGGTGAAGAGAGGCAACCGGAGTTTTCGTTGGTCATTCTGTGCTATCGCTCCGAAGAGCGCGCGCGCACATTCGTCGAGCAGACGATCTCTGTGCTCGAAGAGGCGGGGCTGACGGATTACGAGCTGATCTTGGTCGGCAACTATCTGGAGGGTGTCGTCGATCGCACGCCGGCCATCGTTCAGCAGTTGGCGCGCGAGCATGCCCGCGTGCGCTGCTTGACGGAAGTCAAGCAAGGTTGGATGGGCTGGGATATGCGCTCGGGCCTGCGGCTGGCGCGCGGCAAATTCATCGGCGTGATCGACGGCGATGGTCAGATGCCGGTGGCCGACTTTCCCAGGCTCTACAAGCTCATGCAATCGGGAGACTATGACTTCGTCAAGACCTACAGAGTCACCCGCGGAGATTCTCTCAATCGCAAGCTGCTCTCCAGCATCTTCAACAAATGCTTCCGTCTGCTCTTTCCGGGTCTCAATGCGCGCGACATCAATTCGAAGCCGAAGATCATGACGCGCGCCTTTTATGATCGCTTGGCCTTGGAGTCAGACAAGTGGTTCATCGACGCCGAGATCATGATCGAGGCGCGCCATCACAAGCTGCGGATCGGAGAGCTCCCGACCGAGTTTCTGGGGCTGACGGGGCGCCGCTCTTTTGTGGGGTGGCGCGCCATACTCGAATTCGTGCTCGAATTGCCGCGTTATCGCCTGCGTGAGTCGAGGCGCGAGAAGCCGCGCCGATGACGATTCTGCTCACAGGAGGGACGGGGGAGTTGGGCCTCTCCCTGCTCTCTGGCTTGGCTCAAGTAGAAGCCGTGTGGGCAATCTCCAGGCAGCCGCGTCTCGCGCTCGAGCCTGGAACGAAGTGGCTAGTCGCCGACCTGTTGGACCCGCCGGCTCTCGAGTCTGCCTGCCGCGGCGTGCGGGTCGTCATTCACATGGCGGCTGCGACTCATTCGGCTCAGAGCGCGCCCTACTTTGACTGCAATGTTCAGGGCACCGCCAATTTATTGTCTGCGGCTGAGCGGGCTGGGGTGGAGCTCTTCGTGCACATCAGCACGCGCGCCATAGGAGCTGCCGGCGGGGCTTATAGCCACTCCAAGGAATTGGCTGAGCAAGCCGTCAAGAAGTCGCAGTTGGCTTGGGTCATTCTGCGTCCAGCGGAAGTCTACGGCACGGGCGGCCGTGATCCGGTGCTCTCTCTCGCGCAGTCTCTGCGCAAGCATTCCTTTGTGCCGATCCTGGGGGCTGGTCAGCATGAGCTGAGCCCCGTCTGCATAGAGGATGTCCGCGACGCGATCCTGCGCTGTGTTCAGCGGCCAGTGGCGCAGGGCCATACTTATGTCTTGGCTGGTCCGCAGAGACTCACCTATCTCGAACTCGTCGAGCGCCTCGAAGGACTGCTGGGGCTCTCGCCGCGGCGCCGAATCTTCATCCCGCTGCCTATAGCCCGCATGGTCTTCGCCCTCAGCGGAAGCCTCGGTATAGGACCCTATGTTCCCGACCAATTGCCCCGTCTGCTGCTCCCCAAGTCTTCAGACATCCGCGAGGCTGCAAGGGACTTGGACTATGAGCCGCGTGTCATAGAAGCTGGGTTGAGGCCGCTACTCGGTCTCCCTTCACTCTGAGACCAGCGCAGTTCTGCGGGTCCGTCGCCTGGGGCTAGCGCTTCTTCTTGCCGCGCTTCTTCTTGGCCTTCGGGAGCCGATCGCGGTCCACGGTGCCCTCAAAGGTGAGGCCCGAGAGGCTGACCTTGGCGTCGCGGAGGACGATCCCGAAGGTCAGGTCCTCAAGCTCGCCCTTCTTGAAGGTCCGCTGGTCGACGACGCTTCCGCCGATCGAGACGGTGAGCGTGCTTCCCTTGACCTGGATCACGACCTCTTCCAAGGGCGAGTCGGCCGTGAGGATCCCCATGCCACGCGGCTTCCCGCGGTAGGGCTTGAGGTTCTTGGCCTTGCAGATTTGCTGTCCCCAAGCGACGGCAATGTTTTTGTTGAGGGTGATCGCGCAGAGGGAGCGCTTGCTCCCCCCCAAGAGCTCGAGGTCGAAGGAGATCTTGAAGTCACCCTTGAACCCGATCAGGTGTTCGAGGCGCCCCAGGGAGCGAGGCTTGGCGCTGATCGCGATCCCGGCTCCGTACTCGCCCGGGGCCGCGCTGAGGCCCTTCCAGCGGAAGTCACCGAGGGTCTCGGGCTTGATCGATAGGTAGTGGATCGAGAGCAGATCCTTGGCGTCGAGGTCGGTCGAGCCCTCAAGGAGGTCGTCGAGCTGCTTGGCCAACTCGCGGTCGGCCTCGGGCTCCTTGGGCGCGTCGGCGCGGGCTTTGGCCTCGGCCTTGCTCTTTTCAATGTCGTCCAGGATCGAGGGATCGATCCCCATTCGCTCGAGGTTCTTCTTGCGCCGCTCCTTCTCGCCCGCGACGTAGCGGGCAGGGATCTTGACGCCGAAGCTCGCCTTCAGTTGTCCTTCCTTGACTTTGATCTCCCCGAGGAGGTTGTCGGGGTTGCTCTTCTCCTCGAAGAGCATGACCTTGTAGGTCCCCGGGCGGACGCCTCCAAAGCGATAGGGCCTTCCGCTTCCCCCCGCGCTCGTCTCGTAGGCGTGGGGCGATTTCCCGTCGGTCGAGACCAAGAGCAGGATCACCCTCATGAACCCTTCGCTGGGGATCCCTGAGACGGCGCCCGTGACGGCGGTTCCCCCGCCTAGGACGCAGTCGCTCAGCGGCGTCCCGTTCACGCTCACGAAGGCCGTGGCCGCGTCGTCGTTGTCGCTGACTCGGACCGCATAAGTGCGATTGGTGAGGCCTTCGAGGAGGTAGGTCCCGTCGGGTTGGACCTTCGCGATCCGATAGGCTGGGCCCATGGCCGAGGCCGCCTCCACGGCGCCGATTGAGGCGCTGCGGTCGGGGCGCTGGGCGACGCCGCTGATCGTGATCCCGAGGAGCAACCGGATCTCGAGGTCCTTGCCCGGCGTGATCTCGAGGACCTGGGTGGAGTGGGTCTGGTGGAGGGCCATGAGCTTGCGCTTCGTGCCGTCGAGGCCCTTTAGGACGAACTTTCCTTCGGCGTCGGTGATCGCGAGGACCAGCTCGGTTCCGAAGTAGTCGTCGCGCGGACGACCGCCGGGGTCTTGGGCGTAGGGGTCGTCCTTGTGGTGCGCGCGGTAAGCGTCTTGGCAGAGGCGCCCCTCAAGCCAGCGCTCAGCCGAAATGAGGCCGCCGGTGTCCGTGCCGCGGTTGATCGCGACCACGGCGTTAGCCAGAGGCTTACCTTGGGAGTCGAGGACGCGACCGCTCTGGGTCAGGCCCGGCCGGAGGATCAGGGTGCCTTTGCCCCCCGAGCCCTTCGCCACGGTCAGGCGTGCGACCTGTCGTCCGGGGACGGAGGCCACGTAGGTCTGAGGGAGCTTCGTGACGCCGAAGCGAACTCGCCCCGCTGCGTCCGCCGTGAGCGGATCGTGGGCCGAACGGCCAACCCAGCCGCCGCGGTCGAGCGCGTGAACGCGGGCGCCCGCCAGGGGATCTCCAGCCTCGTCGACGACCTGCAGCTCGACCTTGACGCCCTCTGAGAGCCGAATCGTCTCGTCGCCCTCGAAGTCCCCGGCGTAGAGGCGAGAGAGCCCGTCCTTGCCTGGCGCGAAGCGGCCGCTCGGGTCACGTGCGATCACGCTGATCGACTTGACCCACTCGGGCAGGTTCTTGCTCAGCCAGTCCTTGCTGATCGAGAACTTGCCCTGGGAGTTGGTTCGGACCGTCGCCTTGGCGCGGACGCTCTCCTGGTAAGCGTCACGCAGCTCGAGGACAACCCCCGCCACGGGCTTGCCCTTGGGGTCGACGACCTTGCCAGCGTAGGCGTCCTGGCCCAGCGCAGGGCTAGCGCCGAGCAGGGCCATGGCGAGGAGGAGGCGGGCCATGGCGAGGAGGAGGCGGGCCATGGGGAGGGGGA
>JAESQQ010000500.1 GCA_016765095.1 Planctomycetota bacterium
CGTAGGGGCGGGGTTTACCCCCGCCCGCCGCAGACAGACCACATAGGCGCCTGACGAGGCCCGACCCCTGCATGAATGGCGGCTTCGTAGGGGCGGGGTTTACCCGGGTTTACCCCCGCCCGCCGCAGCGGGGACCTCGCCCTTCGTTACTGCTCGTCGTCGGCGAGCTCTTCGGGGATGTAGTCCACCTGGTGGACAGGCATTACGACCGAGCTCAGGATGTTCTTGAGGTGGCTCGTCATGCGGCGATAGAAGCGCGTCAGGAGGACCATGCTGGTGACCTGGCTCGGCGTGAGGTCGCTCTTGCTCAGCTCGACGAGGAGCTTGTCGCTCCGCTGCTTGGCGTTGCGGGCGATCCGCACCAGCTCGTCGGCGCCGTCTCGATCTTGGTCGGAGACCAGCTTCGGAGCGCCGTCGAACAGACGGTGGGTGATCGCGATCAAGTCGCTCAGCTCGTCCCTCAAGGGTCCCTCGGGGACAGCAGCCCCGCCTAGGCGCTCGACCTCGGCCACGTTCTTGACGTAGTCGCCGACCCGCTCGGCGTGGTTGACCATCATCAACAGCACGAGGCAGTAGGGAATCTGGTCGCGGTGGAGCGTGAGGTGGCTCACGATCTGGCGCCGGATCGAGCGCTCGAGCTTGTTGACCTCGACGTCCTTCTCGAGGATCAGCTTGCGCTTCTCGAGCGTCAGGAGGTGGTCGAACACGTGCGGACGCACGAGCTCGGCCATTTCATGCGTCATGGCGAGCATGCGCATGAAGTCGTCCCCCATTTGCTTCATGGGGTCGTCGGAGCTGAACAGGTTCAGTAGTTCGTTCCACATAGAACACCTCCAGGCGGCAGACCGCGGCGCTAGCCGAAGATAGCCTTGCTGAGGAAGAAGATCCCCGCGGGCAGGCCGTAGAAAACCAAGACCACATAGAACACGGCCCAGCCCCGCGACTTGCTCGCGAACTTGGCCAAGCCAGTCGCCAACCCGAGAGGAGCTCTGCGCATGAAGGGCGGGACATACCAAATCGCGATTCCGCACAGGTTGAACCCGAGGTGGACCAGCGCGATCTGCCGAGCCGCGAGGGCCTTGTCGCCCGTGACGGCCGCCGAGGCCAAGAGGGCCGTGATCGTGGTCCCAATGTTCGCGCCGAGAGTGATCGGGAAGACCTGAACCAGAGTCACGAGCCCGGCCCCCGCGAGCGGGACCAGGACCGAGGTCGTGATCGAGCTCGACTGGACCATGACCGTCAACACCATGCCGACAATGATCCCGACCGGGCCGCCGCTCCCGAGGAAGCGATTGACGTAGTTCTCGAGTCGGCTCATGACGAGCTTCCGCATGACCTTCACGATCAGCGAGAGCGAGCCGAAGATGATCAGGAGCCCCGCGACCGCGAGCAGCGTCGAAGTCGCGTTGAGCCGGACACTCGTCTCCAAGGCCGGGTTGCCGATCACCAAGTCGTAGCCCGCGGTGAAGGGCTCGATCAGGGTGTGCTCGACGAAGCCCTTGCCCGCCTTAAACGCCCCCTTGATCGGACTCTTGACCTTCGTCCCCGATCCAGCCGTGATCTGAGACGCGAGCCAGTGGCTGCCCATTTCCAAGAAGCCCTTCCCGAAGAGCTTCTGAGTGATCAACTCGGCCGGAAGGAGCGTCACGACCGCCAAGAAGTTGAAGAAGTCGTGGCACGTCGCGGCCGCGAAGGCGCGCTCGAACTCACCCGAGCGCTTCGCGTGGGCCAGGCTGGCTATGGTGTTGGTGACCGTCGTGCCAATGTTCGCCCCCATGATCATGGGGATCGCGTCCGCCACCTCGACCTGACCCGAGGCGACGAATCCGACGATCAGGGACGTCGTGACCGAGCTGCTCTGAACGAGCGTCGTGGCCAGGATTCCGACCAGGAGCCCTAGCATGGGGTTCAAGCCCTGGCTGAGCCACTCGTCCATGACCCCGCCGCCGAGGCCCTTGATCCCGCCGCTCAGGCAGTTGATCCCGACCAAGAACACGTAGAGGAGGCAGACCACCGAGACCAGGTTCAGGAACACTCGCCCGCTGCTCTTCGTCGGCCCAGGGGGGGAGAAACCACCCGAGTCCAGGATCTGCCGCCCGCTGGCGCTCGTCTGGAGGCCATCGCCGGTTGGGTTGGCCCTCGGGCCAGGCTCGTCCGAATTGGGAGAGTCGCCGGGTTCGCCGCTCATCGCCGCTTCCTCCGCCCAGGCATGGGCTGATGGCTCGGTTGTAGAGGTCGCTTGACCCGAAGGCCACCCAGAGCCGCGAACAAAAAAGATGGGGTCAAGACTTGGTCGCCGCCTCAGCCCTTGCGCAAACCGACTCCAATCGCCATCGTTTCATGGGGTCCGTTTCTTTTCGTTTCTCTTTCTCCATATTTGGTGGGACGAAATGAGACGAACGGTCCAAAAATTAGGAGTTAGACCCTGGTTTCGTAGGCACGCGGAATGCTCAAATGCCAGCTGCTATGACACGGATCATCCCCCCCCTCTTCCTCCTCCTCCTCTTGACCTCGGTCGCGGCTGCTCAGCCGGCGAACGATCGGGCCACTGGGTTGGGGTCTTCTTCAGCGCTTGGTTCCCAAGAGCTCATCGACTACCTCAAGGCGTTCCGCACCGCGAACACCAACATTGAGATCGAGACTCGCGGCGCGACCCGCCGCATGTTCGGCGCCCAGCGGATCAGCATTCAGGCCACCTGGCGAAAGAAGCCCGGCAGCGACGGCCCCGTCCTTCACAGCGCGACGATTCGCCCCACCGCCGGCGGGCGGCTGAAGCTTGGCGACAACGAGATCAACAGCCTCACGATCAACTCCAAGGGCGAGATCAAGATCGATCGCAAGGGAATCGACGTCACGATCTACAAGATCACCCGCAGGGCCAACGGCGACCTCGTCCTCGACACCCCCTGGTGGACCTTCGGCGACCCCGTGATCAAGGCCGCAGACGTGCCCTTCGATATCAAGAAGTGGCCGCCAGAGCTCCAACAGCTCATCGAAGCGATCATGAACCCCACGAACAAGGGGCGCACGACCACCAAGCACGAGGCCCGCATTAGCTGGGACATAAGCGGCGAAGCCGACCCCTACCCCCTCCCCTTTGGCGACGGCAACCTCAAGGCCGCGAGCACTGTGCGGATCAGGGGGGCCGGCGAACTTCGTCCTGACGGGAGCTTCCGCACGATCGGCGCGGGCAACGACCTGACCCTCGAGTTGCGCGTCAACCGCGGCGGCCGCGTCTCGACCCCCCGCGGTGCGGGCGGACGGATCGACGGCGGCAACACGCGCTTCAACGGCAAGTATGGGATCCGGATCCCCGCCGACGGCAAGCCCTTCTCCCTCGCGATCGACGGTCAGCTCGACTACACCCTCGACGGAAGTCGGATCACGCTCAACGTCCCCGGCGGTCCGCTGATCTCAGCCGGCAAGGGACACGTCGAGGGTAGCGGTCGCTTGACCGGCAGCTTCGGCAGCGACGGGAGCACTGTCGCCCTCCGCGACGGCGTCTACTCAATCAAGCTCGACGGCCCCCTCGCGATCAGTCGGCTCGAAGGCAAGGACTTCACCCTCGACGACCTCGACCTCGACGGCTCGATCACCTCGAGCGGCACGGTCGAGGAGTTGAGCCCGGACCGAATCCTGACCCGCGGCTCCTGGAACGGCGAGTTCGTGACTGGCAACGCGGTCGGACTCGACGGCGCGCTCCAAGGCAAGACGGGCAACCTCGTCACCGCTGAGCTTCGGGAGGGCTCGAGGGTCACGATCAAGAGCGACGAAGTCGAGCTCGACGCTCGCCTGACGGGCCCCAACCGCGGGACCACAGTCACGGGAAAAATCACCGCCGACGCCGACCTCGGAGTCGACGAGGTCCGAATCAGCGGCGGAGACGGTCGCGCCGAAGTGGAAGCCGCTCGCGTCAAGGCCCGCCTCGAGGGCCGCCTCGGCAGCCCCAGCGGCGACTTCGTCGATCAGGTCAAGGGCAAGCTCGAGATCACGATCGAGAAGGGCGGAGACCTCACCACGACCGGGCTCGGCGGGGCCCCGATCCTCCCCGCTGGCGAGCGCAAGCACGTCGTCCAACCGGGAGAGACGATCAACGACCTGGCTCGCAAGTATGGCGTCCCGACCAAGCTGATCCGGGCCGCGAACAACCTGACCGAGGCCCCGAGCAGCTCTCGCTACCGCGTCAACGCGAAC
Source organism: Planctomycetota bacterium (assembly GCA_016765095.1). Lineage (GTDB taxonomy): Bacteria > Planctomycetota > J058 > J058 > J058 > NORP233. The sequence goes on from JAESQQ010000500.1 coordinate 4,195, forward strand.
AGCCTCCGCGTTCGCTCCGGTCCTGGCACCGAAAACGCGATCCTCGGGACGGTCAAGCGCGGAGACGAGGTCGAGGTGACCTCGGTCGAGAACGGCTGGGCCAAGCTCGCCAACGGAGGGTTCGTCTCAGCCGACTTCCTCGACGCCCTCCCCGCCTCGAGCTCTCAACTCCGCCCCGGCCAAGAGATCAAGATCCCCGGCAGCGCGCCTCAAGTCGACGCCGTCCCCGCCACTGGCAGCGCCAAGACTCGCATCGAAGACGGCACCACCGCTTCGATCGAGTTGACCGACGGAGCCTTTGAGCGCGGCGGTCGGATCCGCGCCAAGGGCTTTGTGAGCGCGAGTCTCCGCCTCAAGGACTTCGACCTCCGCTCGGGGACGCTCGAGACCAAGCTCCTCGCAGTCGCTCGCGCCACACTTCCTCGCACGGCCTTTGAGGTCGGCGGGCCTGGGCCAGGCTTTCAGCTCGCCGAGATCAAGATCCCAGTGCGGATCGACCTCAGCCGAGGCTCGCGAGTCCACACGACCGACTCCGCCGGGCGTGAAATGGACATTCAGTTCGACCGCGACGGCTCCTACGCGGTGTTCACCGTCGTCGCTCGCTACGAGAACGGGCGCCTCAAGATCCCCGAACTGCAAGAAGTCGACATGCTCCTCCAGAGCAACAGCGCCACGAAGTTCGCAGGCGAAGTCGTCGACATCGCTGGGGACAAGAGCCTCTCCTTCAAGGGCCGCCTCGTCCTGCTCGCAGACGGAATGGACTTCATGGGCGACGTCGCGATCATTAGCCGAGGCAGCGACACCCGCCCCGCGCTGCGGATCCGCTGGTAGTTGCGACGCGCGAACGACTTAGGACCCCGGTCCTGAGTGTGGACGCCCCCCCAGCCATCGCTATAATTCCCAGCCAACGCGGGCGTAGCTCAGTGGTAGAGCGCAACCTTGCCAAGGTTGAAGTCGTGAGTTCAAATCTCATCGCCCGCTATCAGGGGTGCTGACTCCTTTCCTTTGGGGTCAGCACCCCTTTTCTGTTGGTTCTTTGTTGGCGAAGCCCCCCAATAAACACGGCGAGTTCAACCTTGGCAGGGGCCGAGACTTCGGTTGAACTACGCGGCTTACACCACATCTATGCCAGGTGATGCGATTCCTCGCTCGCCCCGGCCGGAGCGACTCCCATGGCCCACGATCACAGCCACACTCACGACGAGAACTGCGCCCACGACACCTACGACGGGCCCGCCCTGACAGCCGTCCTCGAGGAGATAGGCCCGTGTCAGAAGCTGCTCAAGATCGAAGTCAGCAAGGACGAAGTCGCCAAGGAAGTCAACGAGCGGATCAGGGAGTATCGGAAGAACGTGCACCTCAAGGGCTATCGCCCGGGTAAGGCGCCGCGCAGCCGGATCGAGCAGATCTACGGGAAGGCGATCCGCAAGGACACCCGCGACGCGATCCTTCGCACGACCTACAGCAAGGCCATTGAAGACGAGATCGGCGAGCGGAACTTGATCGGTGAGGGGCGAATCGAGAACGTCGCCTTCTCGGTCAAGGAAGGCCTGACCTACGAGGTCATGATCCACACCCGGCCCACCTTCGAGCTCCCCGAATACAAGGGCGTCGAAGTCGAGATCGACGAGGTCCAGATCGACGAGAAAGAAGTCGACGAGGCTGTCGATCGCTTCCGCGCCAGCAAGGGCGAGGTCAAGCCGGTCACCGGCGACGACGCCGTCGTGGAGGGCGAAGACCGCCTGACCGTCGACGTTCAAGTCTGGATGGCGGACGAATACGAGACCTTCGTCCAGCAAACCGAGGACGAAGAGGAGACCCAGCTCAAGCCTCTCAAGGAGGAGAGCGGCCTCCAGCTCCAGCTCCCCCTCGATCGGCTCGGCAACTACCCCGTCGAGGACCTCGCCGACAGCCTGACAGGGCTCAAGCTTGGCGACTGGGGCGAGCAAGAGACCGACTTGCCTATGGACTTCGACGTCGTCGAAGGGCGCGGCGAGCCGGCCATGCTCCGGATTCAGATCAAGTCGATCCACCGGATGTTCCTCCCCGAGCTCACCGAGGAGTGGGTCAAGGAGGCCGGCCAGGACTCGATCAACGACCTCCGTCGAGAGATCCGCGAGGAGCTCCAGCAGGGCCTCGAGCTCGCCCGCCACGGCCACATTGAAGACAAGGTGATCAGCAAGCTCCTCGCCGAGGCTGGTGAGTTCGACCTCCCCGGCGAGCTCGTCCAGCAAGAAGTCGAGAACGCGACCCGCCGCAAGACCCTTGAGCTCCGCTACATGGAGCACCTCAGCGAAGAAGACGCCGAGGAGCGGGTCAAGGCCGAGGCCGACGACCTCGCCAAGGAGATCGAGCAAGGCGTCCGCGCCTCCTTCGTCATGGAGGAGATCGCCAACAAAGAGGAGATCAAGGTCGGCGAGGCCGATATCACGGCCCGGATCGCAGTCATGGCCGCCCAACGAGGCCAGAGCCCCGAGGCGCTCCGCCAGCAGCTGACCGAGCACAAGGTCGTCGGACAGCTCTATATGGAGCTCATGAACGAGAAGACCCGCAGCTTCCTGCGCGAGTCGGCCAAGGTCACCGAAGTCGACCCAGACGCGTAATCACCCCCCGCCCCTTGCGCCAATCGGAGGCGGCGATACCCTTTGGGCGTCCTAGAGGTAAGGCTGAAGCGGAGGCTCTCTTGACCTTGATTCCCACTGTCGTCGAGAAGACAGGGCGCGGTGAGCGCTCGTACGACATCTACAGCCGACTGCTCAAAGAACGGATCATCTTCATTGGCGATCCGATCGGCGACATGATCGCCAACGTCGTCATGGCGCAGCTCTTGTTCCTCCAGTTCGAGAACAAGAACCAGGACATAAATCTCTACATCAACTCACCCGGTGGCCACACCCACTCTGGGCTCGCGATCTACGACACGATGCAGTTCGTGCAGTGCGATATCGCGACCTACTGCATTGGCCAGGCCTGCGACATGGGCGCGGTCTTGCTCGCGGCCGGCACGCCCGGCAAGCGCTACGCGCTGCCCCACGCCCGCGTCATGATTCACCAGCCCTCGGGCGGCGCCCAGGGCACCGTGGCTGACGTCGAGATCCAAGCCGCCGAGATCAAGCAGCAGAAGAGCGCGCTCTACGGGGTCCTCAGTCGCCACACCGGTCAGTCCCTTGACCAGATCACGATTGACGCTGACCGAGCTAACTTCATGACCGCTGAGGCGGCGTGCGAGTATGGCCTGGTCGATCACGTCGTAGCCGCGGTCTACAACGACGACAAGAAGAAGTAGTAGGGCACCCGCCCTATTCCCCTTACCGTGAAATTCTGCCAGGGAATTCTGCCAGGGAATTCGGCCAGGGAATTCGGCCAGGAGAGTTCATGAGCGCTCGCGAAGAGAGATGCGGCTTCTGTAAGAAGAGTCGCAAGCTGGTGGACCGGCTCATAGAGGGCCCCTCGAGCAACTACATTTGCGACGAGTGCATCGAGCTCTGCTACAACCTGATCCACGAGGAGCGGCGCAACGCCGCCACCGACGGACTCGGAATCGAACTCGACGAGATCCCCTCGCCACGCGTCATCAAGGACTTCCTTGACCTCTACGTGATCGGTCAGGAAAAGGCCAAGAAAGTCCTCTCGGTCTCGGTCTACAACCACTACAAGCGCGTGCTCTCGCCGCCCGACGAGGAAGTCGAGCTTGAGAAGAGCAACGTCCTCCTGATCGGCCCGACGGGCTCTGGAAAGACGCTCCTGGCCAAAACCTTGGCCCGCTTCCTCGACGTGCCCTTCGCGATCGGCGACGCCACGACCCTGACCGAGGCCGGCTACGTCGGCGAAGACGTCGAGAACCTCCTCCTCCGCCTGCTCCAAAACGCCGACTACGACCTGGCTCGCGCCGAGCGCGGGATCATTTTCCTCGACGAGATCGACAAGATCCAAAAGACGTCCAACAACCCCTCGATCACGCGCGACGTCTCGGGCGAAGGCGTCCAGCAAGCGCTCCTCAAAATGCTCGAGGGCACGATCAGCAACATTCCTCCTCAGGGCGGTCGCAAGCACCCTGAGCAGCAATACATCCAAATGGACACGTCCAAGATCCTGTTTGTGTGTGGCGGGAGCTTCGTCGGCCTCACGGAGGTGATCGGGACCCGGATCGGCAAGAACATGATCGGGTTTGGGTCCCCCGCCGAAGACGGCCAACCCGTTGAGGTCACACGAGAGCAAGAGGAGGGCGACCTCCTGATGCAAGTCACGACCGACGACCTGCTCAACTTCGGCATGATCCCCGAGTTCATTGGCCGCCTGCCCGTGATCACCGCGCTCCGCCCCCTCAGCGAGGACGACCTCGTCAAGATCTGCGTCGAGCCCAAGAACGCGATCGTGCGCCAATACCGGAAGTTCTTCAGTATGGAGGGCGCCGACCTCGAGGTCCCCCCCGACGCGCTCCGACTCCTGGCCCGCCAGGCCCTCGATCGCGGCACCGGCGCCCGCGGGATCCGCTCGATCATGGAAGAAGTCATGCTCGACATCTTGTTCGAGCTCCCCAGCCGAGACGACATCACCAAGTTCGTCCTGACTAAGGAGATCGTCCGCGAAGGACGCTACCACTGGCCCACCCCTCAGCCGGACCCGGCGCCAGCGCCCGCCGGCAAGGCGAAGGCGAAGGTCGCGATCAAGCCCAAGCGACGCAAGCGGCGCGAGGCCAGCTAGACACGAACCCCGAGGGCGCCCGTCGGCGCCCTCGTTCGCTTTGACCGACGCGCGAGCGTCGCCCCGCGGCAGTGGCCGCGCACGAGGAGTTCAGCCATGGCCGACGAGGTGGCCACCGAGGAGATGCCAGACGCCCTGCTGCGGAAGCTGAGCGAAATGGACGAGACGTTCACGACCCTGGGCAAAGAGATCGAGGACCCCGATCTGTTCAACAACCCAGACCGCGCGAAGCTCAAGCTCAAGGAGCACGGCCGCCTGAAGTCCGTCGTCGAGGCTTTTCGCGCCTTCCTCAAGATCGAAGAAGGACTCGCGGAGGCCAAGGAGCTCCTAAGCGACGAAGACCCCGAAATGCGCGAACTCGCCGAGAGCGAGCTCCCCGAGCTGCACGAGGCGCGCGAGAAGGCGGCCCTAGGCCTCAAAGAGATCTTCGTCACGCAGGACGCCGAGTCCGAATCCGACGCGATCATTGAGATCTCAGCCGGCGTCGGCGGCGACGAGTCCGCGCTCTTCGCGGGCGACTTGTTCCAAATGTACAGCCGCTTCGCTGAGCGCAGCAAGTGGAAGCTCGAAGTCGTTGACTTCAACGCGGGCAATCAAGGTGGATTCAAGCGGATCCAGTTCACCGTCGAGGGCACGGGCGTGTTCCGTCAGCTTCGATTCGAATCGGGTGGGCACCGAATCCAACGCGTCCCCGAGACCGAGACCCAAGGACGAATCCACACCAGCATGGCGACCGTCGTCGTCCTCCCGCAGGTCGAGGAAGTCGACGTTCATATCGAGAAGTCCGACGTGCGCGTCGACCGCTACCGCGCGTCGGGCGCTGGCGGTCAGCACGTCAACAAGACCGAATCCGCGATCCGACTGACCCATGAGGCCTCGGGCCTCGTGGTCTGTTGCCAAGACGAGAAGTCGCAGTCGAAGAACCTCAACCGAGCCTGGAAGGTCCTCCGCGCGCGCTACTCGGACTTTCTCCAGGAGAAGGCCGACGCCGAACGCGGCGAGGCCCGCCGCTCCCTGCGCGGACGCGGCAACCGCAACGAACGAATCCGGACCTACAACGTCCCCCAAGATCGCTGCACGGACCACCGCGTCGGCGTGACCGTGCACGGCCTCCCCCAGCTCTTCGACGGGGCGCTGGAGAACCTCCTCGTTCAGCTGATCGAGAAGGACAAGGAAGAGTCGCTTCGGAACCTCTAAACTGCTTTGCCTTCGAAAGCGGAATGAGCTAGATCGCGTGCGCCTTGAGGCAAAGCAGTTTCTAGGGAAGATTTGATTAGCTTCGCCCTCTCGCAGGACTGGCGAGTCCCTCGTGTCGTGGACCTAGGCCTCGGGCCGGGGCGAGGGGCGCCGCTGCGCGAACAACCGGTCGCTGCGATCACGCTCGCCCTCCTCACGCTCGTCTGCCTGGCCGGCTGCCAATCTCCCGAGCCTTTCCGCACGACCGGCGTCAGCGCGGGGGGCGAGGCGCTGTTCCTGGCCGGCGTCGCGAGCGTCGAATACACGCCGGAGGCGGGCTACCCGCTGGGCGGCTACGGCGGCGGTGAGCGGCGGGCCGAGCTCCCCTTCTACGCGGGTGTGGGCTGGCCTGGCCACATTGCCCTCGCCTGCCACCAGTCCTGGCACGAGGACGACCCCGACGGCAAGTCCGACATGCTCAACCCGGCCACGGGAGCCGACGAGCCGCTGACCGCCAAGGCCCTCGTGCTCCGACCCGACGGTCAGCCACCCTTCGCTTTCGTCCGGATCGACGCGATCGGGGTCACCTCCGAGCTCCACGATCTAGCGCTCGAGCAGCTGGGTGATCTCGGCTTTCGGCGCGAAACCCTCGTCCTGGCAGCGACCCACACCCACTCCGGCCCAGGCGCCTTCTTCCGGATGCCGATCGGGCGCTTGATCGGCATGGACAACTTCCGCCCCGAGCTCGAGGCCAAGATCGCGAGCGCGATCGCGCGCGCGGTCCGAACGGCCTACGACGAGGCGCGCCCAGCCGCCCTCGGCTTCGGGCGAGCGCGCGACCGCCGCCCCGACGGCCAGACGATCGTGGCCAAGAACCGACGCTTCCGCCGGTTCCGCGAGGAGATCGCCTACGACGAAGTCGACGACGAGGTCGGGCTCCTCTACGTGACTGAGCGCGAAGATCGCAGCAAGCCGATCGCGCTCCTCGTCAACTACGCGGTCCACTCAACCGTCTACGGCAGCGATCACCTCCGCTTCAGCACCGACCTCGCTGGCGGACTCGAGCGCGGTCTAGAGGCTGCGCTCGGGGCCCCAGTCCTGTTCTTCAACGGCGCTGAGGGGGACATAGCTCCCCGCCGCGGCCAGAAGAACGACCCCCCGGGGCGCTGCGAAGAGCTCGGGATTCTGTTCGCCGAAGTCGTGACCCCGACCCTGAGCGGGATCGAACTGAGCGAGACCGTCCAGATCACCGCCGCCACGGGCGACAAGCAGCTCGGCTCGCCCCAAGGAGTCGTCGCGCTCGGGCGCGAGCGCTTCCTCGACAGCTACCGCGGCTGGGCCAGCTGGCCCATGGAGCTGTTCACCCTCCCCTTCAACCTGATCCTCTGGACGACCGGCCTGACCAACGTCCGGATCGTGCTGACCTGGAACTTTGGCCTCGGGATCGTGGCCCACCTCGGGAACTTGACGCCCCGCACCACGACTCGGGTCGGCGCGGTCCGCCTCCGAGCTGGCCCCCACGACGTGTCCTTGGTGACTTTCCCGGGCGAGGCGACTCATGACGTCGGGCTCGAAGCCCGAGCCAGAGCCAAGGCTCGGGGCGCGACTCAGAGCTTGATCGTGGGCCTGGCTCTGGACCACGTCGCCTACTTGGCCTCACCCAAGGAATACCGCCGGGGCGGCTACGAGGCCCACTCGACCCTGTTCGGCGAACACACCGCGACCCAGATCCTCGACTCCCAGGAGGTCCTCCTCGACGCCTTGGGCTGGACTCCCTCAGAGAGCTCGAGCAGCGCTCCGCCCAAGTGAAGCGCGGGTCCTTGGGCTCGGCCCTTGGTAGGGGCGAGGTTTACAGCTCCTGAGGTAGCGACGGTTAAGTGCGCGGGAGGCTCCAGAGAGGCCGAGCGGCAAGGCCTGGGGGCTGGGCGGGGGTAAACCCCGCCCCTACCAAGGCGTGTTGTGAGCCGTCCAATAGGGTGCCTTGCGGAGGGGCCCTCTTGCGATCTGTAGGGTGCGGGGTTTACCCCCGCCCGCCTGTCCGGGAGAGACAGACGGCCTCTGGGATTAG
>JAESQQ010000501.1 GCA_016765095.1 Planctomycetota bacterium
GCCGCCGCCTTGAGCGCCGCCGGATCGGGGCGGTCGCCGAGCGCAGCCAGGCTAGCCGGACGCAAGAGTCGCTCGAGGACCTTGCGGATCTCCCCCGCGCCGCCGCGGGTGCTGGCCGTCGCCTGTTCGAAGTCCCCCCTCGCCTCGTAGGAGGCGCGCTCGACCCGCTCCAGCTCCTCACAGCAGGCCTCTTCGAGCGCCAAGCCGAGCTCAGCCGCCTCGAGCAGGAGCGCCCCCGCGTCGCCGCCCAGCTCCCTCGCCAGGGAGCGCCACCGCTCTGCCGTCCCGAGGACAGGCAGCCCCCGGCGCCGGGCCGCTCGCGCCAGTCGATCCGCCTCGTCGACAGAGAGCCCCAGGGCGGGCGAAGCCGCCGCGACGAGGAGCGGCCCCAGATCGAAGCGCGCGGCGGCCTCGAGCAGCGCCAGCGCGCCTTGAATGGACGAGGCGCTTCCCAGAGGCCGCCGCCCCTCGACTCGAATCGGGACGTCCAGCTCTCGCGCCACGCGCTCGAGCTGACTGCGATAACGCTCAGGATCCGAGACCACCAAGAGCACGTCTCGCCAGCAGCGCTCCTCAGCAGCGTTCTCTTCGCCTAGGACCCAAGCCCGGACCGCGGTCAGCGCGACCTCAACCTCGTCCTCGCGGGAAGAGGCGCGCACGATTCGGAGCGCTCCGCAGTCCTGTGGCGCCAAGGGTGCGCTGGTGGGCTCGAACAGCTCCTCTCGCAGACGCGCCAAGACCGCCGGCTGCTTGATCGCAGCGGAAGAGCGCCCCGCCCCGTCCGCCGGTCGCTCGAAGCTCAGCGCCTCCTCCAGGAGAGCGCCCGTCTGGGCCGGCCAGTCGAGCGCGAGGGTCGAGCTGCCCTCGGGCCGAACCGTCCAGTGAACCTGGACCTCCTCGGTCGCTGTGGCCAGCGCGTCCAGGAAGGCCAGCTCCCGCGGGTTGAGTTCGCTAAACCCCGACACGATCACGAGCTCCGGGAGGAGGCTCCCGGGCGCCTGCTCCCAATCAGCCAGCGAACGCGCTGCGAGGTGAAGGAGGTCGGCCTCGCTGACCAGGCGAGGAGGCCCGCTGGAGGGATTCTCCTCCCCGCTCCCCTCGCTCGGGCCGGCTCGACGCCCGCTCGAGTGGAGCCGCTCTCGATAGCCGCTGTAGGCCTTGTGCAACCGACCCGCCCGCTGGGGGTCGAGACGAGCCCCCTCCAGGTGGCGCGCCAACTCCTGCTCCGAGAGGCCGTTTCCCTCCAGCTCGTGAAACACATGGAGCAGACCCTTGCGAAACCCGCGGTAGCGCAGGGTCAGGTGCTGAGCCAACCCCGGCAGCTCGCTCAGCGCCTGGGCCAGGTAAGCGTCCCGCTCTCGCGGTGTCGCGACCCGGGGAGCCGCCACCCCGAGCAGCCGCCGAGCCAGCCCCGCGAATCCCGTGATCCAACGGGGATCGCAGGACCCGAGCTCGCCTGCCAGCTCCAGCCGTGCCCTCCCGCGCAGGTATCGTCCGGGGAGGACAAGCGCAAACGAACGGCCGGAGACCCGCGCGGCGGCGGCCGCGGCTAGGGCCGGCGCGAGCGGGTCAGACCCGGGCGAATGCGGAACAAGTAGACGAACTCCCACGCCTCGGAGCGTAGAGCCGCCCCCCGACACCTAGCGAGCCGAAAGCCCCTAGTTACGGGGGCTAGGAACTGCTTTGCCTCAAGGCGCCCGCGATCCAACTCATTCCGCTATCGAAGGCAAAGCAGTTCAGACTCCGCGTAGGACCTCGGCGAACTCGTAGCAGTCCAAGAACGTGTTGTAGAGCGGAACCGGCGCGACCCGGATCACGTTCGGTCGCCGGAAGTCGCAGATCACCCCCGCCGCCTGGAGCCGAGCGTGAAGCCCTTCGGGGTCGTTGTGAGCCAGGATCGAGAGCTGACAGCCACGCTGGTCAGGATCTCGCGGCGTGATCACTTCGAGGCCCTGGTCGCTGATTCCGTCGAGGAGCTGCTCGAGGTAGCCCGTCAAGCGCAACGACTTCTCCCGCAGTCGGTCGATCCCGATCTCCTCGAAGAGCTCGAGCGAGACCCGGACCGGCGTCAGCGCCAGAATCGGAGGGTTGCTCAGCTGCCAAGCGTCGGCCGCCTTGACCGGGACGAACTCCGGCCCCATTTGAAAGCGAGACTCGGGCTCATTGCCCCACCAACCCTCGAACCTCGGCCGCGCGGTGAAGGCCGCGAAGTCCTCAGCCCCTCCCCGGCCAAGGTGCCGCTCGTGCACAAACGCGCCGCCCAAGGCGCCGGGCCCGGAGTTGATGTACTTGTAGTTGCACCACGCCGCGAAGTCGACGCCCCACTCGTGGAGCTTTAAGACCGCGTTTCCCGCCGCGTGGGCTAGATCGACGCCGACCACACAGCCCTTGGCCTGGGCGGCGGACGTGACTTTTCCCAAGGGCAGGAGCTGGCCGGTGTAGTAGTTGACGCCACCCAGGAGCAGGAGCGCGATCCGATCGCCCTCACGCTCAAGGGTCTCGAGCACGTCCTCGGTCCGGAGCGTGTGCTCCCCATCGCGAGGCCCGACCACGAGCAAGTGCTCGGCAGGGTCTAAGCCGTGGAAGCGCAGCTGGCTCTTGACCGCGTAGACGTCGGAGGGAAAAGTCGGCGCGTCGATCAAGATCTTGGTCCGCTGACCCTCTGGGCGAAAGAAGCTCGCCATCAGGAGGTGGAGGTTCACCGTCAGGCTGTTCATGACCACGACCTCGTGAGGCTCTGCCCCCACGAGGCGCGCCGCCGGCGCTCGAAGCGGCTCGTGGGCGCTAAACCAAGGGTGCTTCCCGTGGAAGTGACCCTCCACGCCGAGCCGTCCCCAGTCGTCGAGCTCAGCCAAGAGCGCGGGTCGGAGCGTCTTGGGCTGGAGCCCGAGCGAGTTCCCGCAGAGGTAGATCGCCTCGCGCGACTCGTGGGCGGGAGAAGGCGGGATCAAGAACCGCTCTCGAGTGCTCGCTAGCTCAGAGCCGGCGTCGAGCGCCCGAGCCCCCGCCTCGTCTAGCTTTCCGGTGAAGTCCATCGGCTACTCCGCGAACTGACTGGCGTCGAGGCCGAGCCACTCCAAGGCCGCCCCCGCCAGAAGCGCCGCCTTCGTCTCGTCGCTGAAGTCCTCCATGGACTTGATCAGTTTGCCTGGGGTGTGCTCCCCGAGCGGGAAGGGATAGTCCGACCCGAGCGCGACCCGACGTTCGCCGACGAGACCGACGACGTAGCGGAGCACGTCGGGGTCGTGGACCAAGCTGTCGATCCAGAACTTGCCGAGGTAGTCGCGGGGCGCGACCGCGTTGCGCTGCGCGCAGAGGTCTGGGCGGACGTCGAACCCGTGCTGGACGCGGCCAATGGTGGCGGGGAAGGATCCGCCGCCGTGGGCAAAGGCGCAGCGCAGGTCTGGGAGCCGCTCGAACACGCCTCCAAAGATCATGGAGCAGATCGCGCGGCTCGTCTCGGCGGGCATTCCGACCAGCCAGGGGAGCCAGTAGTCCGGCATCTGGTCCTTGCCCATCATGTCCCAGGGATGCACAAACACGGCCGCGCCGAGCTTGGCGGCGTGCTCGAAGACCGGGAACAGCTCGGGCGCATCCAGGTTCCAGTCGTTGACGTGGGAGCCGAGCTCGACGCCTGCCAAGCCGAGCTCCTTCACGCAGCGCTCGAGCTCCTGACAGGCCAAGTCTGGATCTTGGAGCGGAACGGTCCCGAGCCCCACGAAGCGCTTGGGGTGGCGAGCGACGGTCGCCGCGAGGTCGTCGTTGAGCAGGCGAGAGAGGTCGTGGGCGTCTTTCACTTTCGCCCAGTAGCCAAACATCACAGGGACCGTCGAGAGGACCTGAACGTTGATTCCGTCTCGATCGCACTCGCTGACTCGCTTGGCGCCGTCCCAGCAGTTGCTGTCGATCTCGCGAAAGAACTGATCGTCCATCATCATTCGCGCGCACCCCGTCTTGTGGTGGTCGAGGCGAATGAACCCCCCATAGCCGTAGCGCTCGCGCAGGTCGGGCCAGGTCTTGGGGAGAATGTGAGTGTGAATGTCGATCGAGAGCATAGTTAGGCTCCGGCCCCGAGCGGGGGCGGCGGCTGAGCCTCACCCGGCTGCGCGACCTTGACCCCGCACTTGCAGGTCCGCAGCTCGTCGTCGCTCCAGAACTCCTCCATGATTCGCTTGAGGTCGGTCGCAATGTTCTTGAGCGTGAAGCTCGCCTCGTGAACCTGCTCGAAGCAGGCGTCGCAATACCAGCGGAGCCGATCCGGGCTCCCCTCGGGGCGCTTCTGCTCGATCACGAGCCCGACGGTTCCCGCTGCGCGCTGAGGCGAGTGCGGAACCCCCTTGGGAAGCAGGTAGATCTCGCCCTCCCGGAGCACGAGGTCCTTGGGCCTGCCCGTCTCGGGGTCGATCAGGCGGAGGATCATGTCTCCTTCGACTTGGTAGAAGAATTCCTCCGTGTCTTGGACGTGGTAATCGTTCCGGGCGTTGGGGCCGCCGACGATCATCACGATCGTCTCGCGCTCGTCGACCCACACCGCCTTGTTGCCCACGGGCGGCTTGAGCAAGTGACGGTGGTCTTGGACCCACTGCTTGAGGTTGAGGGGAGTGAACATGGACGGCCTCCTCGGGGGGCGGGAGCATTAGAGCCCGACCCCCGACCCGGCGCAAAGTGCGGGGTCGTTCTGCGCGACTCGACCTGCTACAAGCCAGCATGCGAGCCCCTGTTCTGGGATCCACGTGCTGATCGCGAGCGCCAGCTGGGCGACGTGGGGCCTCCTCGGGTTGGGCCTGGCCAGCTTCCTCGCCGGGGGACCGCTCCCCTTCCCATCCGAGGTGACCCTCGTGGCGCTCCTCGAAGCCGGCGCCAACCCATGGCTCTGCCTGGCGGTGGCGACGCTCGGCAACGTGCTCGGCGCGCTCGTCGTCTACGGAATCGGACGCGGCATCTCACGGGGGGGGCGACTCGGCGAGCGCCTCGCCAATCGCTACCGAGAGGATCCGGCGCGCTTGGATCGTGCGCGGGCGCACGTCGATCGGTGGGGCTCCCCGCTCCTCGTTGCGGCCTGGATCCCCGTCGTGGGCGACGTATTCGTCTTGGCGGCGGGGTTGTCCCGCGTCCCGCTCTTGCCCGCTCTGGCCTGGCTAACCCTGGGCAAGGCCGCACGCTATGGATTCGTGATTTGGACCTTTCTCCAGGTCCGCTGAGGGGGAGCGGGCCAGGATGGGCTCATGCCACTGAAAAGAAACGTAACGGACACGAAATAAAGGCCAATAGGCGCTAGAGAAGGAGTTCAGGCCCGGCGCGAGAAGTGCATGAAAAGAAACTGAACAAATGAAGGGATCCTAATGAGCGCCAGACTTTGGGTCACGACGAGCCTTGTCGCACTACTCTGCACGCCCGCTGCTGCCGACGCCATTAGCCGTCAAAAGCTTGTGGAGATCCTCAAGGACAAGGAGACCGCGTCCAACCCCAGGCGCCTCCTGTACGCCATAGGCAGTCAGGATCTGACGCTCAGCCGCGGTGAGTTGATCGGAGCCCTGACCGCCTCGGGCGCCCCTGTTCAAGCCCGCACCCTCCTGAGCGTGACCGAGACGCTGACCTCGAGAGGCGGCCGCGTCAAGATGGATCGCATCTTCTCCAACGGGGTCCAGACCCCCGACGGACGGACGATGGCATTCGGAGACGAGATCGCCTACCGGGTGGACGGTCGAGACCTGGTGGCGGTCAAGGGACTCTACGAAGCCATGACGCCGAGCTCGGGAATGCGGCGCCTCCGGACGATCCGCGACGTCGTCCCCGCCCCCAAGCCAGTCCTCCCC
>JAESQQ010000502.1 GCA_016765095.1 Planctomycetota bacterium
CCGCGTAGGTCACTACGCTTGCCCTCAGCCTGCCTTGCCTGCGACGCCGAGTCCTGCGCGAAACACTGAAGTTATTCTTCCGCCCCTCCTAAGGCCACGCTCAGCCAGGTCGTCGACGCCCACAACCACTACAGCGTCTCTGACGAGACTGGGGAGTTCACGCTCGGGCGACGCAATGGCGATCAGATCGAGTTCCTGCTCCGACACCGGGCCGAGCTCGACCCCCCGGCCTCGGTGCCCTTCGACTCGAACTTGGCCGAACCCATGCGCCGCGCGCTGAGCGGCGAGTCCGGCCTCGTGATCGGCCTCGACTACAAGGGAACGGAGGTCTTGGCGGCCTACGAGCCGGTCGCTAGCCTCGACCTGGGGGGCGAGGGGAGCACGTTCTGGTTCACGCTCCCCGCAGGAAGCGATCAGGCTCCCACCCGCCGCACGGAGGCCCTCAAGCGATCGACGGGGACGTCGGGGCCGGCCGAATCCTCGTCGCGGAGGACAACCAGACCAACCTCGCCATGCTCCTGGAGATGCTCCGGGTTCACGGCCACGAGGTCCTCGTCGCCCGAAACGGCCAAGAGGCCGTGGACCTCGCGTGCTCGTCTCGGCCAGACTTGATCTTGCTGGATGTTCGAATGCCTGTGATGGGCGGGCTGGAGGCAGCCCGCGCGATCCGCGCGCTGCCCGAATCCGCAAGCGTCCCGATCGTGGCCGTGACCGCGAGCACGGGCTCGGAGTCGACCGCGGAGCAGTTCGCCGCCGGCTTCGACGAGCACCTCCCCAAGCCCGTTCGATCAGGCGACCTGTTCGAGTTGATAGCCCGCTACCCTAGGCAACCAGCCATGACCCCTCCCCCAGCCAACGTCCTGATCGTCGACGACCACAAGCGGAACCGCGACGTCCTCCACGACCTCGTCCTCAGCCTCGGCCATGTCCCGACCCTGGCCGAGAGCGGCGAAGCGGCGCTGGAGACGCTCCGCCAGGCCTCGATCGACCTCGTGCTCTTGGACATTCTGATGCCAGGCATGGACGGACACGAAGTCCTCGCGCAGATGAAGGCCGACGAAGCCCTCCGATCGCTCCCTGTCCTCGTCGTCTCGGCCGTCGACGACGTGAGGAGCGTCCTCAAGGCGATCAGGAGCGGAGCGGAAGACTACCTCGTCAAGCCGATCCACGTCGGCCTGCTGAAGGCGAGGCTCGGAGCCTGCCTCGAGAAGAAACGACTGCGTGACCGCGAGCGAGCGCTGCACGCCGAGTTGGTCTCGAGCTACGAGAGCCTCAAGAGCGCGGAGCAGGCCCGAGACTCGCTCACGCGAATGATCGTGCACGACCTCAACAACCCCCTGACCAACATCATGGGCTACGCCGAGCTGGTTCTGGATCTCGCGGCCAACGGCCCCGTCCCCGAGGAGAGGCTCGTGAAGTATCTCGGGATCGTGGCGCGGGCCTCAGCAGACATGGCGCGAATGATCCAGGGCCTCCTCGACACCGCGAGGCTAGAGTCCGGTGAGCTCCCGGTCTCAGCGGTCGAGCTGGACGCGGTCCCCCTCGTGGCGGAGGTCTGCGCGGACTACGCTGCGAGGGCTGAGAAGACCGGGGTTGAGTTGACCTGCCAAGCAGGACCCGAGCCGGTGCTCGTGCTCGCCGATCGCGACTTGCTCCTGCGCGTTCTCCAAAACCTCCTCGCCAACGCGCTCAAACACACGCCCAAGGGGACCACGGTCACCGTCTCCCTCGAGCAAGCGGAGAGCGCGGTCCTGTTCACGGTCAGCGACACCGGCCCGGGGATCCCGGCCGAGCTCTTGGGGAGGATCTTCGACAAGTTCTTCCAAATGGAGTTGAAGAAGGCGGGCGCGATGCGAGGAGTCGGGCTTGGGCTTGCGTTCTGCAAGTTGGCCGCCGAGGCCCAAGGCGGAGCGATCGCGGTCGAGAGCACGCTCGGGGAGGGAACGAGCATGAGGGTCAGCCTGCCCGCTCCTGGCTAGTGTCAGCTCGCGAGCGCCGTGGGCTGTTCGAGCATCAGGGTCAGCGCGGGCTCCGAGTCGGCCTGAGTCAAGTCGACCTCGCTGGCTAGGGTCGCGAGCTGCTCGAGGACCTCCTCCGCGCTCGGACGATCACAGGGGAGCTTCGCGAGGAGCGAGTGGATCAAGGCGCTCAGCCCCTCGGGGACGTTCGGGGCCAGCTTCTGGAGCGACTTGGGCGGCGAGAGCTGGTGCGCCGTGCTGAGCTCGCTTGCGCTCTTGCCCGTGAAAGGGCGTCGCCCCGAGAGGAGGTGGTAGAAGCTGGCTCCCAGGGAGTAGAGATCGCTGCGAATGTCGAGCTTGGCCCCGCGCCACTGTTCCGGCGACATGTAGTACGGCGTCCCGACGATCGTCCCCTGGCGCGTGAGAGCCATGTCCGTCGCCTCTGAGTAGGCCAGGCCGTAGTCGGCGATCTTGAGCTGGTGGTCGGTTCCGATCAGCAGGTTGTCGGGCTTTATGTCGCGGTGCACGACCCCGTGCTCACGCCACGCGTAGTTCAAACCCGAGACTGCCTCCCAGAGCCAGACGAGCGCTTGGCTCGCCCGGAGGGGGCCGCCGTCCTGGAGGATCGTGAGCGTGCTCCCGTAGCTGCAGTACTCCGAGACCATGTAGGGCGTACCCTCGGAGGTGCAGTCGACCTCGTAGGTCTTGACGACGTTTGGGTGCACGAGCTTGAGCGCGAGCTCGGTCTCTTGGCGAAAGCGAGCCAGGTTGGCCTCGTCGGTGACCTGGTGTCGGAGGGTCTTGAGGGCGTAGCGGGCGCCGTTGGCGTCCTCGACGAGGAACACCGAGCCCATTCCCCCCACTCCGAGCGTGCGCACCAAGCCGTAGGTCTCCAGATTCGAGGGCCAATCCTGAGGCGCGATCCAGCCACCGTCTCCTGCTCTTCGCTTCGCGACGAAGACCGTGAATCGGTCGCCGCCGATCTGGAGCGGGGCGGCCTTGAGGCGCACCTTGAGCGTGCTCGATCCCCCCGCACCGTGGAGCTTGATCTTCCAGTCCGCCTCGACGGGAACCTCCTCAGCCTGGGCGGCCGGAATCGAGTTCATGACGCCGCACTGCGCGCAGGCCTTGTGGGTCCCACAGCCACCAGGGGCCTCTGCGGCATAGGCGCAGCCGAGCACTTCGCCAGGGCGCTCACCCAGGAGGGCGTCAGCGTCGACGCTTAGCTCTCTGAGGATCTCCTGGCTGGCTCTGACCACCTGACGCTTCGTGTTGAGCACGAGCACGAGCCCACCGAGCCACTCGAGAACGTTGAGCACGTGGCTCTCTTCTAGGACCCGGAGCAGGCGTGTCAGCTCCGTGTGCTCGTCCCGCCCTTCCCGCTGGGCAGGAGCTGCGGGTTGAGGACTCGTGATCTGAGCCAGGCTGAGTACTCTCACGGGATTCCCTCCTTCGCCTTAGCAAGGCGCAATCACAGCTCCAACCTAAGTACTTTCCCAAATGAGGCCGGGCGTCTCGAGGAGGGGCTCCCCTGCCCCACTGGGGCCCTGAGACCTCCCCAACCTGCCTAAACCCACCCCGCTCGGTCCGGGCACTGGAACGCGAGGTGCTAGTCGGCTGGCAGAGGTGCGAGATGAACCACGTTTCACGCAAGACCAGTCCGATTCGACGTTCCAAGGGGCTCGACCCCACCCTCCTCGAGCGTAACCCCTACCTCGTGCAGCTCGAGGGCCCCGACGCAGGGCGACGAAGTCGTCTCTTTCCGGGAGAGGCCCAGCTCGGGCGCTCCTGGGACTGTGAGGTCGTGCTCCAAGATCACGGCGTCTCGCGAGTGCACGCCCTCGTCCGAGTCGACGCCGACGGGGCCACGACCGTCGTCGACCAGGGGAGCACAAACGGCACCCGCGTTAACGGACAGCTCCTCGGCGCGGAGCGCAGGGACCTCCACGAGGGCGACCGGCTCCAGCTCGGCGACGCTGTCCTGCTCAGGTTTTCGCTCCAAACGGTGCTGACCGCAGAGTGGCACGAGAGCCTCTACTCAGCCGCAGTGCGCGATCGGCTGACCGAGGTCTACAACCGGGCCTACCTCAACGACCGACTCGAGCGAGACTTCGCCGATGCGGCGCGCGAAGACGTCCCGCTCTCGCTCCTTTTGTTCGACCTCGACCACTTCAAGCGGGTCAACGACACCTGGGGTCACCTCGCGGGCGATCAAGTCCTCAAGACGATCGCGGAGCGCGTCCAAGCCAGCGTCCGGGAGGGCGACGTCGTGGCTCGCTACGGCGGCGAGGAGTTCGTGGTCCTGTTGCGGGAGGCAGCCCTCCAGCCGGCCCTGCGAGTCGCCGAGCGGCTTCGGCGGGCGATCTGTGCGCAGCCCGTGGAGTTTGAAGGGCACGAACTCAGCGTCAGCGCCTCGTTTGGGGTCGCGACGACGGTCGGGAATCGTCTCTCGTCCGCGAGTGACTTGCTGGCGAGCGCGGACGCAAACCTCTACCGGGCCAAGGAGAGCGGCCGCAATCGAGTGTGTAGCGCCGCGAGCAGCTCATGCGGGGCGAAGGGGACACCCGCCCCAGCCACCCTGGCGAGATGGCCTGATCTATTCGGCCTTTGGAAAGTGCCAGCGGATCTCCTTCGTCTCCCGGGGCTCTCCTGCCTCGTAGGCGACCGCGATCTCGATCAGGGCGCTCGCGAGGGCTCGCAGCTGCTCCGGTTCGAGGTCCGCGCCGACGGCCTGGGCGGCCTCCTTGGGCGAAGCTCGCGCCAACTTCACCAAGGCCTCGAGTGCCTCTAGCCCGCCTGAGTCCATTCGACACCTCCTCGCATACTCAACCCTAGCCGCTCGACGCGAAGAGATGAAGGTGAGATCAGGAGCGCGAATCTGCGGAGGGCTGCGGAGGGTCAGGGGCTCGAGCTGCCGTTGGGGCGCCCGCCAAGACGGACGCGACCTTCGCGAGCAGGACCGCAGGCCCAAAGGGCTTGGGCAGGAGCTCCACGCCCTCGTCGAGCACGCCCTCGTCGCCCGTATAGCCAGACATATAGAGCACCCGCAGCCCCGGCCGCCCTTCGCCGAGGCGCCGGGCGAGCTCGGGGCCCCGCATCCCGGTCAAGACGACGTCGCTGACCAAGAGCGTGATCGCGTCTAGGTCCTCCTTGGGGAGCGCGAGGGCCTCTTCGCCGCTCTCGGCCGAGTCGACCCGATAGCCTTCCCGAGTGAGGAGCAGGACGACCAGCTCCCGAATGCTCTCCTCGTCTTCCACGACGAGGATCCGCGACTCCGCTGGCAGAGGCGCCGCCACCGGCGGCGACTCGGCGACGCGCTCTTCCTTGGCGACGTGGTCGTCTGGGGCGCGCGGGAAGTAGATCTTGAAGCAGGTGCCCTCCCCGAGCGTCGAGGAGACGTCGATCGAGCCGCGGTGCGCCTTGACAATTCCATGCACCGTCGAGAGCCCGAGGCCGGTCCCCGCTCCGACCGCCTTGGTCGTGAAGAAGGGGTCGAAGATCGCGTTCAAGACCTCAGGCGCCATGCCAACGCCGGTGTCGCTCACACTGAGCACGACGTAGTCCCCAGGCGTCGTCTCCGCGACCCCTCCCGCCTGCTCCTCGTCCAAGGAGACGTTGGCCACGTCGATCGTCAACCTGCCGCCCCTGGGCATTGCGTCCCGAGCGTTGATCGCGAGGTTCAGGATCACCTGCTGGAGTTGGGTTGGATCGACGAGGACTGGCCAAGCGTCTGCGCGATGTGCGCAAACGACGTTGAGATCGATCGTCTCGGTCAACAGCCGTCCGAGGAGCGACCCCGAATCGTCCAACAACGCGCAAAGGGTCGTCACCTCGCGCTGAGCGACGCTCTTGCGACCGAACTCGAGCAGCTGACGCGTCAGGTTTGCGGCTCGCCTGGCGGCCTCTCGCACCTGCTCCAGGCGGGGATCCTTCGAGTCCGCTTGCACAAGCTCGAGGCTCCCCACGATCACGGTCAGGAGGTTGTTGAAGTCGTGTGCAATGCCTGCGGCGAGCTGCCCCACGGCCTCGAGCTTCTGGGACTGGAGGAGCTGTCGCTCCAACTCGAGCTCGCGAGTGACGTTTCGTTGGCTGGCGTAGAACCCGTCGAGGGAGCCGTCTTCGACCCGGACGGGGGTGATCGTGACGTCGAAGTCGAGCAGGTCACCGCTCTTGGTCCTGTTCTGGATCCGACCGTTCCAGACCCGGCCACTGAGGAGGGTCTTCCAGAGCTCCGCGTAGAACTGCCGAGTCTGAGTCCCGCTCTTGAAGACTCGGGGGGTCTTGCCGAGCACCTCCTCGGGGCTCAGACCGTAGACCCGCGTGACCGCAGCGTTGATAAACAGGATCCGGCCGTCCAGCGCACAAATGAAGGCGGGGTCAGCGGACTGCCGAAACGCAGTCTCCAGCCGCTCATGATCCACCTCGAGCTCGCGGCGCCGAGCGAGCCCTGTCGCGAGCGCGCGCGCCAGGTCCCCGATCTCGTCGTCGCCCTCGACGGTCGCGTCGAGCTCAGCGGCGGCGTACCCCTCCAAGCCGATTCGCTCCGCGTGCTCGACCAAGCGCGAGAGTCGGCGGCTGACGCGCAGGTAGAGAAAGAGCCAGAGGAAGAACACGATCGCGACCAACAGGCCGAACCGAACCAGTCCGCGCGAACCGAGCGCGCGCTCACGCTCCCGAACGAGCGCCTCGAGATCCAGCTCGACGTACACGATCCCCTGGCGCGTCGACCGGATCCCGTCTGCGTGACCGAGCGCGATCGGGCAGACCCCCCGGAGGACGCTCGCCCCAGCCTCGCGGTCCGCCTCGATCTGCACCCGGCGACTCGATCTGGCCCGATCCAGCAGCCCCGCCAGCGTGGGCTGCGATCCCAGCGGCAGAACGTCTTTGGCCTGCTGGCCGATCTGGCTGCGGCGCGTCGAGGCGACCACGAGGTCGCGCTCATTGAGGAGAAGCGCTCGCCTGATCCGAGGGCTGAGGTTCAACTCGACGAAGACGTCTGGGAGAGTCCCTCCGTCGGTCCCCCGACTCGACTGCTCAAGCACGGCTTGCTCGAGGCAGAGGAGGTGAGTGAGCTCCGCCTCCCCCGACGCGCGAGCGGCAGCCTGAGCGCTGGACTTCAGGACGAAGTGATCCCCCAGTAGCAGGAGCAAGACCGCCACCGAGAACGCGGTGATCATAACCGTCGTCAACGACCCCTTGGCGCTAGCGGTCAACGCGACGTTCCGGCAAGACTGAGGGTTCGGCGAGGGCCTCGAGGGTGATCGGTCGCCCGATCAGCTTGGCGCGGAGCATGAACTCGCTCAGGCGTCGGGCCCTCGCGTTGAGCGGGGGCGAGGGCCCCGCCAAGAGCTCCACGTTCTCCGCCAGGGTCGGGACCTCCAAGCCGGAGAGAGACTCCAAGACCTCTCCCGGGGGCAGACCCTGCCGGGGGGCCATTCGGGCTGCTGCGGCTTCGGGCTCAGCCGCGAGGTATCTCAAGGCCGCGAACCACCCCCGCGCCACGAGGCGCAGCGCCGGACCTCGTTTCGAGAGGGTCTCGCGGCGGACCACGAGCACGTCCACGATCTCGCCAGGGATCTGCTTCGAGTTAAAGACCTCTCTCGCGCCGTGGGCGAGGAGCCGCGAACGCACGGGCTCAAAGGTCACGAGGGCGTCGACGCGTCCAGCGAGGAACGCCTGCTCCTGCTCGTGGATCTCGAGGGGAACGATCTCGACGAGGGCCGGCTCGACCCCTGAGAGCTCGCAGGCTCGGAGCAGGACGTAGGCGCCCACCGCACCGGGCTCGACTCCAACCCTGCGCCCTGAGAGCGCGGCCACGGTCCGAAGAGGCGCTCGCGCCAGGATCGCGTCGGCGCCGTGGGAGGTGTCGGTTACGAGGAACACCCTCAGGTCGACGCCGTCTTCAACGAGCGTCAGCGCCTCGTCCAAGGTCAGCGCGGCCACGTCCACGCTCCCGTTCCTGAACAAGCGCAGCGACTGGGTCGCGGAGGAGCACTCGACGAGCCTGACCTGGGCAGAAGTCCAAGAGCCGAGCTTTCGAGCCAGGTAGAGCGGCTCGTAGCCAACCCACACGCTGGTCGCGATCCTCAGCGGAGGTGGGCTTGGCTCGTGGAGCGCTGCGGCCAGGAGCAGCCCGCCGATCAAGGGAATGAGGAGGAGCCGAAGTTGTCGTATTGGACGTCGCACGGGTGCCTGCCGAATCGAGCCCAGTATACGGGTGGCCTCTTGGGGTGGAGGACCTCGAAGAGGCGACGGTGGCGCCGAGGATCAGCCGGGCGCATGCTGGGGGTGATCTGGAGGGACGTTGTCCGAGACCGAGAAGCAACCCGAGCAGCTCCTGCTCTATGCGAGGGACCTAGCGGCGCTCTACGCCCGCTACGCCGAGCTCGAGTCCCTCCTGATGGGTGCCACCGAGCAAGCGCTCGAGATCGCGCGGGGGTTGACCGTGGAAGAGGTCGGAGCTCGGCTGATCGAAGCCCTCGGGCTCCTCGCGCCGGGCGGGCCCACCGCAGCCTACGTCCTGCGCAAGGAGCGCCTCCGCCGAGTCACACCAGACCCCGACGGCACCCTGCCGGGCACGATTCCGCTCTCTCAAACCGACCCCGAGCTCGGGTACTCGGGCTTTAGCGACCAACTGCAGCAAGTCTGGCTCCCCGGACGACGCAGAGCCCAGGGGTTGGTCGTGTTTCCGCGGATCGAGACCCCGAGTCGCGGACGAGGGGACCTCGTCGATCTCCTCGCGGGGCACGCGGGGGTCGTGATCGAGAACCTCCTCCTCGAGCAGCAGCAGCGACGCTCGAGCGAGCACCAGCATCGCTCGAACCGAAGCAGCACCCAGGGGACGCGCCGGAGGCGCCTGCTCGGGACGAGCCCCGCCATGAGCGAGCTCTTCTCCTTGGCGGACAAGCTGATGGCGGTCGACTCGAGCATTCTCCTCGAGGGCGAGACCGGAACAGGCAAGTCGCTCCTCGTGGGGTATCTCCACGAAGGGAGCAAGCGCTCGCGTAAGCCCCTCGTCACAGTCAACTGCTCCGCGATCTCGCCCCAGCTCGTGGAGTCCGAGCTCTTCGGTCACGAGGAGGGCTCGTTCACGGGGGCGGTCAAGCGACACCGGGGGTACATCGAGCAGGCCGAAGGAGGGACCCTGTTCCTGGACGAGATCGGCGAGCTCCCGCTCGAACTTCAACCCAAGCTCCTCGTGTTCCTCGAGGAGCGGCAGTTTCGTCGCCTCGGGGGCGAGGTCGTCCTAAAGGCGGACGTCCGGGTGATCTCCGCGACCAACACCGACCTCACCAAAGCCGTCGAGGAGGGCCGCTTTCGCGCCGACCTCCTCTATCGCCTCCGGGTGTTCTCGCTGACCCTCCCCCCGCTGCGGAGCCGCGGCGACGACGTGATCGCCATCGCCGAATCCATGGCTCGGGACGTGACCAGTCGCTACGAACTCCCCGCCCCCGTTCTCGGAGCCGAGGTTTGCAGCCGACACCTGGCCTACTCCTGGCCAGGCAACGCCCGCGAGCTGCGCAACGCGCTCGAGAAGGCCGTGATCCTCTCGGAGGGAGGCGACCTCGACCCGACCCTCCTGCCCGGCGGAGCGCCTCCGCCGCTCGCCGAGCGTCCGAGCCAAGCGCTGCGCCTGGCCCGAGCCGTGAACCCGCCAGCCCCGCTCCGCGTCGGCGAGTTCGACTTTGGGATCTCGTTCAGCGCGGCTAAGCAATCCCTGATCGACGGCTGGGAGCGGAGCTACTTCGAGCAGCTCCTCCGCTCAGTCAGCGGGAACATCAGCGCCGCTGCGCGCCTCGTCAACGTCGACAAGAGACATGTACACCGAAAGATCAAGCTCTACGAAATCGACGTTGGGGAGCTGCGCCAGGGGTGAGCGGGGCTCCGTCACCTCAACGGCCGGCAAGCTCCGCGAGTCCGACCGAGGGGAGGCCCGCCAGCTCGCGCAGGAGGTCATTGGCAGTGGAGGTCCGGCGGCTGGAGCGAATCTTGGTGAGTCTGGAGAGGGCTGATCGCAGCCCAGGGCTGAGCCCTGCGGGAACCTGGCTCGGCCTCGAGCAGCGCGCTCGGAGCAGCGCTGATAGGTCTAGACTCGGGAAGGCGCACTGCCCCGAGGCGGCGTAACAAGCCACCAGTCCGAGCGAGAACAGGTCCGTCTGAGAGCTCGCGTCCTCGCCGATCACCTGCTCAGGCGCCATGAAAGCGGGCGTTCCATACCGCTCGCCGTCTAGGGTCAGGCTGCGGTCGTAGACGAGCTTCGCGAGGCCGAAGTCGACGAGGACTGGATCCGCCGGTCGCCCCTCCCTCAACACAATGTTCGCTGGCTTGAGGTCCCTGTGGACGAGGCCGCGCGCGTGAATCGCAGACAGGGCCCTCGCCAAGCGCTCCAGGAGCGCCCGAAGGGCTGGCTCACCGAGGGGGCCTTCGCGCTCGACGTAGGCCTCGAGCGTCTCCCCTGGGACCAACTCCATGGCGAGGTAGTCGAGCCCACGCTCGCTCCCGTGCCCACGAATCTGAGCCAGGTTCTCGTGCTCGACCGAGCTGAGCGAGTAAGCCTCGCGCTGGAAGCGGCGGCGAAGGCGATTCGTGGCGTCGCCGCTCCCGCCGGGCTGGGTCGTGTGAACCTTGAGCGCGACCTCACCTCCCTGGTGGAGATCGACGGCTCGATACACGACGCCACAGCCGCCGCGACCGATCGTGTCGAGGAGCTCGTAGCGACCGAAGGCCTGTGCTCGGCCACCCGGGATCAGGGCATCGACTGCGGTCGGCCTCTGGAGGTGGAGGTCGACCTTCGAGATCAAGAGGCTCATCGGGAATGGCTTGAACAGGACTAAATTTTAAAGGTGATA
>JAESQQ010000503.1 GCA_016765095.1 Planctomycetota bacterium
GACCCGGCCCAACCCGCGCCCGAGGGACCCGCAGCGGTCTGCGCGGTGTTCGCCAACCTCCTCGACCGGCTCTCCCCCTGGGCGATCGAGACGCTCCAGGCCCTCGAGTCTGGCTCCCTGGACGGAGAGGCCGTTGAGACCCTGCTCCTGGGCGCCACGACACCCGATCCGGTCGAGGCCTGCGAGCTGTTCGAAGTGGACGGCCGCCTCGCCCGCCAGATCGCCACCTCCCGCGCGGGCCCGATTCGCGGCTGGCGGAACCTGACGGACGTTCGCTTTGCCCTTCCCCGCCTCCCGGACTTTCTCCAAGCCGGCAACTGCTTGCAGAAGATCGCGCGAAGTGTCGTTCCGCGACCGATATCCCCCTCGTGGTTTCCCTATCTCTGCGAGTTAATCACGCCCGCCCACCGCGACGAGCTCAGGGGTTGGCTCGAAGCCGAGACCCCCCACGGGGACTCGGCAGCTGCCACGATCCTCTGGGCCACAGGCGAGACCCCCAACCTGGAGGGCCCGCGAAAGCGAAACCTCAGCGACGCGGTCCTCCCGGGCGTGCCCCTCGCGGGGGTCAAGCTCCCCCGGGCCAACCTGCGCAGAGCCAACCTTGAGAGAGCCCACCTCGAGGGCGCCTCGCTCGAGGAGATCTTCGCGCCGGGGCTGAGTGCTTCGTTCGCGAACTTCTCGGGCGCGAACCTCAGCTCGGCGAACCTGCGCAGCGCCGACCTCCGCGGGGCTCGATTCTCCGGCGTCACGGCCGAGGGGGCTGTGTTCGACTGCGCGACCCTGACCGGGGCGTGTCTCGAGGGGGCCTTCTTGAGGAACGCCAGCTTCTCGGACGCGTTCCTCGAGGGCGCAGACTTGACCCGCGCCGATCTGACCCTCGCCTCCCTCCGCGCCCTCGTCCTGAGCGGGACGAACTTCCAATGGGCCAACCTGACCCAAGCGAACCTGCGCCGCTGCGACCTCCGCTGGGCAGACCTCTCGGGTGCAAATCTCAGCGGCGCGATCTTTCAGGGCTGCGCGCTCTCGGCCGTCGAGTTGGACGAGCTAGCGATCTCCCAGTCCGGGTTCTTCGCCTCAGAGCTCTCGGGCACGACCTTTCGCGACGCGGACCTCCACGAGGCCTACTTCACTCACTGCTGGGCCCACGAGGCGAACTTCGAGGGAGCAGACCTCCGCAACTCGATCTTCGAGGAGGTGACGTTCCACGCGGGCTCCTCACGGAGCGGTCTCCTACTCGGCGGCCCGGCCAGTGAAGGAACCCGCACGGGCTACTACGAGGGCACCAACGACGACGCTTGGTCCCCGCCCGAGTCCGTCCGCCAAGCGAGCTTCTGCGGAGCCGACCTGCGCGGCGCCTCCTTCCGCTCGACAGACTTGTTCCGAGTCGACTTCCGAGACGCGCTCCTCGACCCCGAGCTCCGCACACAGGCGGAGCAGGCCGGCGCGATCCTCTAACGATCGGGCAGGCTGCGGATGCGAAGACCCTTGCCAGGCAGATTCGCGAGAGGAAGACCACGATCTCTGAGGTGACGACAACCACCAAGGCCAAGATCGTCAGAAGTGCGTCTCGAATGGAGGACGCGGTGGGCAAGATCTGCCCACGCGACTTGGGTGGCGAAACGAAGCCTCGGTCGGGGAGCGCTCACTGGGCCATGACGTTTCGACAGCCCTGGGTCGGGCCTCCCGCCCTCCCGTCCCGCGTCGGATCGCCCTACTTCCACTTCCAGTTCAGCGTCTTCTTCGCGTCCTTCCTCAGGCTAACCAGTCGCATCGTGTAGTGCGTAGAGACCCGCTCGACCACCGTCAGGCCGAGGGCTCGGGCAACGGGGTGCCGAGCGTGGGCGAGACGAGTTCCGTCGGTGTAGCTCACCTCGAGAGTCTTTAGAAAGACCGTCTTTCCCCTCTCGTCGAGGTCTTCGAGCTCGAGCTTGCCGGGCTTCGGGTCGGCCTTGAGTTCGACGTCGCGGAGGCCGGTGCGACGAAGGAGGACGCCCTCGAGGCGGGTTCCCTTGTGCCCTTCCCAGGTCGTCACCTTCCTCCCGCCAACCTCAGTCTCGAAGACGTCTGCCATGACGGTGGCACCACTCGGGAGCTTGAGCTTTTTCGGGCTCGAAAGGCGGGGGGGTTTCGCTTCTTCGAGGAGAATAACGAGCTTCGAGAGCTTGCCCCCCACGGGGCCTATCCGGGCGCCCACCACTCTGCCGGTCTTCTTGTTCACGACGAGGGCCATGACCCACTCTGTGGTCCTTCCCTTTCCGTCGCGAGTGTAGAACCCAGGCTGCTCCACTTCCCAGTTGGTCTTCGTCTCGCCGACGATCGCGAGCCAGGTGTTGGTCGCTAGCTGGTAGCGATAGCCGACCTTGGCCTTCTCGGAGATCTTCAGGAAGGCGGGGGCTTCGGTCCAGCCCGGGTTGGACGGCCTTTCCGCGCTCGCGGCGGACACGAGAGCGAGGCTGAGGACGAAGAGGAGAGGAAGGGTGCGCACGGAGGCTCCTTGGTGAGTTCACCGGTGAGACGCACCCGCGTCCCACGAGGTTCCAGCAGAAAAGTGGTCGCACGCGCCGAGCGCGTGCGAAAGATCGCCGTTGGCCTCCACGAGCAGGATCTGAAGGAACTGAGATCCTGCGGGGAATCGCCCGCCAACTCCCTGGTGACCCGACGAGTCCAGACCGTCCCAAAAGCGTCGAAAGCTGAACAGCGCCGAGCGGCCTCCCAAGAGTCTCGCCGTCACCCTCTCGAGCAGGAATACGTCTCGTCGACCTAGTCGACGGGCAAGATTTTCCCGTGGAGCGAAACGATTCTGGGGCTGGCGTGGAACGGCTAGCAGGGGATAGGGACTTAGCGCAGGCGGCTTGGGCGTTGCACTGGGGCTGCTCGGAAGAAGGCTGGAGCACTCCCCTTGAATCCTCGTCTACACAACCGGCGCCCTCAAGCGCTCGCGATCTTGGCCTGCCTTCTCGCCCCCAGCCTGGCCTCCGCTAAGAGTCCTGTCGGCACCTATGAGCTGGCGGGTCGTCGAGACGACGCGAAGCGATTCGACGTCCGGCTGCGCGTCTTCAAGCGGCCGAACGGGAAGCTCGCCGTCGAGCGACACCACATGATCAGCGGAGCGCCTGCGGGGCGAGCTCGCTGGGTGAAGTGGCGGAGTTTCCAGGTCAGCCAACAGGGAGAGCGCCTTCAGGTTGTCTATACCCTGCCCGCCCTGGGGCGGCTGTCGGGCGCCGCGAATCGAGTCGAGGGACGCTCGGTGTTCCTCGCGAGGCAGCAGAACTCCATTCTGGCGGGATACCGGATCCGACCCGGGGGAGGGATCCGCGAGGTCCTTCACAATCGAACTCGCCTCGCACCCGAGACGAGCTGGCGGACCGCGCTGGCTGAGGGTGGCGTACCGACTCGGCTCCGATTGGGACAAGAGACGGCGCTCCCTGTGGGAGGGCAACTGGCACTCGTTCTTCCCTGCAGCGGGACCCTCCATTTGAGCGGGGGCGCCAAGCTCCGAGGGCAAGGGGGTGGAGCCCTGCGAGCGCTGCGGCGCAGCCCTGGGCAAGCGCCGTCGGAACTTCGCTACAGCGTCAGCCCTGGACGGTATGAAGTCCGCGGCACGCCCGGGACCAAGGTCCGCGCGATCCTGGTTCAAGAGGCGCAGTTGGCGGGCTCGAGCAAGCCCTGGACCGGCCCGACCTACTATCCCGTGCACGAGTTCGAGGAGAGCGGACGCCGCAACCACCAGACGCTCTATCGACCCGGCGGGCCGCTAGAGCGCTTCGATCGCGCGTTCAAGCTGCGCGGAGACCGAAGCGCAGTCGCCTGGGAACGCGGAGACTCGAACCGCACGGAGTTCAGCTTCGACTCGGGCCACTACCTCCGCCGAGGCGTGATTCGAGAGCGGAAGGCGGAAGTCGACTTCCACGCCGACCTCGACGGCGACGGGCGGATCGGCGCGAGCGCGGCTCGCGTCATTGCCCGCCTCGACCACGATCGAGACGGTCGGGTCACCTCCGCGGAGCTCAAGCGGGCGGCCACTTTCCGGCTCCGCCGCGCGCTCTTTCGACTCTACGACTACAACCGCAACGGCAGGATCGAAGTCGGCCTGGACGTCGACGCCAAAGACGCCGCACCCTACGACCTCGATCGGGACGGGCTGATCAGCCGGATCGAGCTGCTGCGCTTGATCGAGGGCAAGGGGCCCCTGGCGAGGCAAGTCCACATGCTTCGATCCCGCTTCCGAGACGTGCTGATGGCCCGGGTCCGACGCGAGCGAGACCTGACCGCAGCAGAGCTCAAAGCCGGAGCCTACGACTTCGTAGACGACAAGGACGTCGATCGCGACGGCCGAACGGCCTGGGACCGCAACTCCGTGGTGGCCCTGAAGAACGGACGTGTGCGAGTCGCGAGTCGGATTCGGAGCCGAGGCCGTGACTTCCTCCTCGACCCAGGAACCGAGCGGGAACGCGCCGTCCCGCGGAGCGAAGTCCTCTCGATTCGACGCGGTGGCGACGGCGACTTCGCGGACGAATACACAGCCGAGTGGTGGGGCCACTGCAACGGCGTCGCGCTCGCCGGGATTCTGTTCGAGGAGCCGCGCCAGGCGATCCGCTTTGAGGGACAGACCTTCCGTCCCGCCGACCTCAAGGGGCTGCTCAGCGAATACGCCTTGGGCGAGGCCAACCTCAAGGGCTTCCGCTGGCGCCACCCAGGCGGCGCCCCCCGCTCGCTCCCGAGCTACACGAGCCAGTTCCACAGGATCCTGCGAACGCTCAAGCCCGGGCGACTGAGCCTGATGGCCGACGTCGAGTTAAAGCCCCGCGAAGGAGGCGGCGAAGTCTGGAACTACGCCCTGACAGGCTATCGACTCGTCCTGCTCGAGGCCCCCGGCGACGACCCCCACGTCCTGTCCGTCCAAGGCGAGGTCCGCCACACCGGCGGCGGGGCCGTCGCCCTCGACTACCAACTCCACTTCGGAGCCGGCGAGCGCGTCCGCTCGGACGCAGCCTCCAAGACGACCTGGCGGACCCGAGGCCCCGACGACGGGCGGAGTCAAGGCCTCCGCTTCCTCCGCTACCTCTTCGCCCCCAAGCCAATCGAGGGGCACGACCGAAGCAGCAACCCCTTCGTCAACAAGGAGCGCCTCAGCCGGCTCTTTGGTGGCCAGCTCCCCTACCGATCCGCCCCCTCGCCCCTCGCAA
>JAESQQ010000504.1 GCA_016765095.1 Planctomycetota bacterium
GGGGTAAACCCCGCCCCTACAAATCGCCGAGCAAACACGCATGTTCCCCAGCGGAGAGCGAGCGGTGAGCGAGCTCCTCGATCTGACCCAGCTTCAGGTGGACCCAAGCGTGGCCCTCGCGGTGCCCGCTGCGCTCAGCAAGCGCCGTCGCCTGCTCCCCTTTGCCCGGATCGACGGCGAAGTCTGCGTGGCCTGCGCGGACCCCGAGGACGTGACGGGTCAGCGCGCGATCCGGCGCCACTTCAGCGAACCCGTTCGCTTCCTCGCGGCCGACCCGATCTCCCTCGCGGCGGCCCTCGCTCGGACCTACGGCGACGAGGCCCGCGGGGCAGCGCGGCCCGCGGCCGAGGACGACGCGGTCACGCTCTGCAACGACCTGCTTCGGGCCGCGATCTTGCGCCGCGCGAGCGACCTCCACGTCGATCCGCAGCGGGAGGGGGTTCGCGTTCGGCTGCGCTGCGACGGGGTCCTCGAGGACTACCAGATCCTCGAAACGAGTGTCCTTGCGGGACTCATGAGCCGGTTCAAGGTCCTGGCTGGAATGGACATTGCGGAGAAGCGCGCGCCTCAGGACGGTCGCTTCAGCCACGACTACGGCGGCGAGCACCCCGTCGAGCTCCGGGCGGCGACGCTCCCCACGAAGTACGGCGAGCGTCTGACGCTGCGGCTCTTGGCGCTCCAGACCGAGTCCCTGACGCTGGAGCGGCTCGGACTCGCCAAGGAGCCGCTGGCGCGCTTGGATCGCAACCTAGAGCGCCCGCACGGCTTGATCCTGGTGACCGGGCCGACGGGGAGCGGCAAGAGCACGACGCTCTACGCCGGCATTCGTCGCCTGATCGCCCAGCGTCCGCTAAACGTGATCACCGTCGAGGACCCCATCGAGTTCGACATTGACGGGGTCGCCCAAGTCGAAGTCGACTCTGGGGACCGGGTCGGATTCGGTCGCGCGCTGCGGAGCATGCTCCGCCACGACCCCGACGTGATCATGATCGGCGAGATCCGAGACCCAGAGACCGCAGGCGTCGCCATGAAGGCCGCCCTGACGGGCCACCTCGTGCTCTCGACTCTGCACACCAACACGGCCCCTGGTGCGATCACGCGCTTGATCGACATGGGTGTCGAGCGTTACCTCGTGGCAGCGACGCTTCGCCTGGTGGTTGCCCAGCGTCTCGCGCGGGGCCTCTGCTCGCGCTGTCGCGCTCCTCGTCCGCTGAGCGCGGCGGAGGCCGCAGTCTTTGGGGCGCCTGAAGCTGAGGGGGAGACCGTTTACGAGGCCGCAGGCTGTCTCTACTGCGCCGGCCGCGGTTTTAGCGGTCGCTCGGGCCTGTTCGAACTCCTTGAAATGACGCCGGCCTGGACTCGGCGGGTCGTGGAAGGCGCCGACGAAGCAGCCTTGATCGCGGCGATGCGAGCGGAGAAAGTCCCGACCTTGACGGAGGCGGCGCTACGCGCGCTCCTGGCCGGGGACCTCGACTTCAGCGGGGCCGCGAGCGCCGTCACCCCCTGGTAGGGACGTTCGTTTCACGACGCTCACCGTCAGTTTGGCTAAGTCCATTGCTGGCTTGCGAAGTGTCCGTTTCTTCCCGCTCTTTCGTCTCGCGTTGGGGAGGATTTTGGGTGAATGCCCCGTTTTGAGACGGAAGTGACCCGAATCGCCGACACAAGTCGAGTGGTGGGGTCGATCGCTGCGGCATGAGCCTTGCGATACCGATGGGCGATGAGCTTTCCAATCAACCTCACCTCGAGCCTCTCCCGCGGCCTCTCCCTCGATCCTGCGGCCCTGCCGACCACGATGGTCGAGGCCCTTGCTCGGGCGGCCCGTGAGAACCCCACCCGAGGGATCACCCTCCTGGGCGAGGACGAGCGCGACCCAATCGAGACCCGGACCTTCGGGGACTTGGCCGACCGCGTCTGGGGTCTCGCTGGGCGCCTGCAAGCGACGGGGATCAGCGCCGGCGAGCGTGTTCTGGTCGTGCTCCCGACGGGAATTGGCTTCGTGGAGACGTTCTTGGCGCTCCAACTGATCGGCGCCGTTCCGGTGCCTGCCTATCCTCCTCCCGCGCTCCAGCAGGCTGAGGTCGCACTCAAGCGCCTCCGGCACATTGTCGCCAACGCCCAGATTCGCGTCTGCTTGACGGACCGGACGCTCAACCCGCTCATGAAGGCTCTGGCTGGAATCGGTCAGACCTCGGTCAGCCAGGTCCTCACCATAGACCAGCTCCCAGCAGCAGCCGCGCCGACTCCCGCCCAAGGAGAAGTCGCCTTCTATCAATACACCTCAGGCTCGACGGGTCGCCCCAAGGGCGTCGTGGTGACTCACAAGGCGCTGATGGCGAACATTCTCGCCTGCGGGCAAGCCGTCCAGGTGTCGCCAGACGACGTGATGGTCTCCTGGTTGCCGCTTTATCACGACATGGGCCTCGTCGGCGGCTTGCTCTGGCCGATCTTCTGGCAGATCCCCCTCGTCCTGATGTCGCCCATGGCCTTCCTCCGTCAACCGGAGCGCTGGCTGCACGCGATCAGCGACTACCGCGGCACCCTGAGCATGGCGCCCAACTTCGCCTACGCCCGCTGCCTGAAGCGGATCCCGGTCGCGCTTCGCGAGGGCCTCGACCTCTCCAGCTGGCGGCTCGCCCTCAACGGCGCCGAGCCCGTCAGCGCGCCGACCGTCGCGGCCTTCGCTGAGGCCTTCGCCCCCCACGGGCTGCGCGAGAACGTGATGTTCCCCTGCTACGGTCTCGCGGAGTCGGTGGTCGGGGTGACTTTCTCGACGCCAGGCGAGCCGCTGAAGATCGAACACCTCTCCCGCCACGCGCTGGGCGAGGGTCGCGTCGAGCGCAGCAACGAAGCCAACGCGCTCGAGATCTGCGCCGTCGGGAGCCCGATCCCGGGCCACAGCGTCACGATCGTCGACGAGGACGGGCGCGCGGTTCCCGATCGGGTCGTTGGCGAGATCACGGTCCAAGGCCCTTCGCTCATGGCGGGGTATCACGACAACAAGCGCTCGAGCGCAGCGGCACTCCGCGGCGGTCGCCTCAACACCGGCGACCTCGGCTTCATGGACCAGGGTCAGCTCTACGTGACCGGGCGCCAGAAGGACTTGATCATTGTCCGCGGCAAGAACGTCCACGCCGAGGACGTCGAGACGGTCGCTGAGCAAATCGAAGGCGTGCGCAAGGGGCGCGTGGTGGCCTTTGGCTGCTACGACGAAGCCCGCGCGGTCGACCGCGTCGTGCTCGTGGTCGAGGGCGTCGGAGACGACGAGGAGACTCGGAGCGCGATCAGCGGCCAGATCAAATCCAAGGTCTGCGAGGTCATGGGTCTGACCGTCTCAGACGTCGTGTTCGTCTCGAACGGCTCGATCCCCAAGACCTACAGCGGCAAGCGTCAGCGCCAGTTGACCAAGAAGCGCCACCTGGCCGGCACACTCGGCGAGCGCCCCCGCTTCGCCTACGGCCGGATCCTGGCTCGGGCCGCCGTCGGGTTCGTCGTCTGCCTGGGCGCGAGCATGTTTGGCTCCGCTTCCTAGGGCAGCAGCTCAGGCCGCGATCGGTCTCAGCCGATTCCCCGACCCTGCTCGCTCGCGGGCTGCCAATCGTAGCGCAGGCCTCCTCTCTTCTTCCTGGGTTCCTGGTTTCCTAAGAGATTCTTAAGAACCCAGGAACCCAGGAAGCTCGCGCGGCCTTCGCGCTGGCGTCTTGAGAGGTGGTGGGAGGCACGAGTCGCAGCCAACCAAGCAAACAGCCGCGGGCCCCTCGGGCGTCGCTGCTGCTGCAAGAAAGGACCTAAGCCTGTCGGCTAGAAGTCGTCGTCGTCGTCGTCGCCTTCGGCCTCAGGGGCATCAGCGCCTTGGGGAGCGTCAGCGCCCTCGGCCGCTGGGGCCTCGGTCGCCTTGGAGGCGTCGGCTTCGGCCGCGGCCTCGTCCTCAGGCTCGTCCTCGTCGATCACGACCTTGGCGACGGCGACGACTTGCTCGTCGGTGTCGACGCGGATCATGCGCACGCCTTGCGTGCTTCGACCGATCGCTGAGACGTCGTCGACGGCGATTCGGATCAGCTTGCCTGAGCCGGTGATCAGGATCGCTTGATCCCCTGGCTTGACCGCCACCACGCCGACCACGAATCCGTTGCGGGGGGTGATCTTGATGTTGATGATCCCCTTCCCGCCGCGGTTGGTCTCACGGTATTCCTCGACCGCGGTTCGCTTGCCGTAGCCGAGCTCGCAGGCGGTCAGGAGGTAGGGACCCTCCTCGCCAATGCGAACGACGCTCACGACTTCGTCGCCCTCGTCGAGATTGATCCCCTTTACGCCGCGGGCGCTGCGGCCCATGGCGCGAACCTTCTCTTCGTTGAAGCGGATCGCCTTGCCGCGCCGGGTCGCGAGCACGAGCTGACTGTCGCCTTCGGTGACGCGGACGCCGACGAGCTTGTCGCCCTCGTCGAGGTTGACCGCGATCACCCCAGCCTTGCGGGGGTTGCGGAAGGCGTGAAGCGTCGTCTTCTTGATCACCCCATGGGCAGTCGCCATCACGAGGAATCGCTCTTGGGAGAACTCTCCCTTGACCGGGATCAAGCTCGTGACTTTCTCGTCGGGGAGGAGCGCGATCAGGTTTCGGATCCCGCGTCCGCGCGCGGTGCGACTCCCCTCAGGGATTCGATAGACCTTGATCCAGTGGATCCGTCCTCGATCGGTGAACGCCAGGACATAGTCCTTGGTGGACGCTTGGAATATCTCCTCGACGAAGTCCTCGTCGCGCGTGTTCGCCCCGTAGAGGCCCTTCCCGGCGCGACCTTGGACGCGATACTCGTCGAGCGCGGTCCGCTTGATATAGCCCGCGTGGGTCACGGTGATCACCGCGTCCTCGACGGCGATCAAGTCCTCGTCCTCGATCTCGTTGAACTCGGCCTCGTCGATTCGCGTCCGGCGCCTGTCGCCAAAGCGCTTCTTGAGGTCGTTGAGGTCCTCCACGATCATTTCCAGGACTCGCTCTCGGCGCGCCAGAATGTCGCTGAGGTCCGTGGCCTCGGCCTCGCGCTCGGCTTGCTCGTTGCTGAGCTTCTCGCGGTCGAGCGCCGTCAGCGCTTGGAGGCGGAGCTCTAGGATCGCCTTGGCCTGAGCCACGCTCGCCTCGAGCAGGTTCTGGAGACCGGTCCGCGCTTCGTCGGGCGAGGCAGAGGCGCGGATCAGCGCGATCACCGCGTCGATCTGGTCGAGGGCCTTGTTGAGCCCCTCCAAAATGTGGATCCGGCGCCGGGCCTTGTCGAGCAAGAAGGCCGCCCGACGGCGGATGACCTCTTCGCGGTGCTTTTGGAACGCCTCCAGCATTTCGCGGAGGCTGAAGGTCTTGGGACGGAAGCGCCCCTCGTGATCCTCGAGCGCGAGCATCATGATCGAGAAGGTCGACTGGAGCGGGGTGAACTTGTAGAGCTGGTTGAGGACCACGTGGGGGTCCTCGCCCTTCTTGACCAAGATCTGAATCTTAACGTCGCCCTTGGACATGTCCGAGACGCCGCCCTCGGAGATCCCCTCCAAGCGCTTGGCCCGGTGCGCCGAGACGATCTTGTCCCTAAGCGTCTCGGTCGTGACGTTGTAGGGGAGCGAGGTGATCTCAATCACTTCGCGGCCCTTGCGCTGGAGGATCTCGACGTGGCCGCGGATCGTGACTGAGCCGCGCCCGGTCCGGTAGGCCTGGCGGATCCCAGAGCGGCCCATGATCACGCCGCCGGTCGGAAAGTCGGGGCCTGGGACGAGCTTGAACAGCGCCTCCTCGCTCAGGTCGGGCTCGTGCACGAGCGCGATCAAGGCGTCTGCGATCTCGTTGAGGTTGTGGGGCGGAATGCTGGTCGCCATTCCGACCGCGATTCCCTGGCTGCCATTGCAAAGCAGGTTGGGGAAGCGGCTCGGGAGCACGACGGGCTCTTGGCGGGCGCCGTCATAGGTCTCCCGCATGTTGACCGTGTCGAGGGTGATGTCGGCCACCATGTCGTCGGCCGCGAGGGCCATCCGGCATTCCGTGTATCGCATTGCGGCAGCACCCGGCGAGTTGATCGAGCCAAAGTTGCCCTTGGGATCGATCAGCGGGTAGCGGCTGCGGAAGCCCTGTGCCATTCGAACCAGGGTCTCGTAGATCGCTTGGTCGCCGTGGGGGTGGTAGTTACCCATTGTCTCGCCAACGACCTTGGCGGACTTACTCCGCTTGGCGCGCGGGCCGAGGTTGAGCTGGCGCATCGCGTAGATCACGCGCCGTTGGCTCGGCTTGAAGCCGTCGCGGACGTCGGGCAAAGCGCGCGAGGTGATCACGCTCATCGCATACGTCAGGTAGGAGCGCTCCATCTCGTCTTGGACCCTGACGTCGATCATGTTGGCAGGGCCGCCAGCCGTGCTCCCTGCGGCGGGAGTGTTCGGGTCGTCGCTCATATTTGCTCCTCTACTCGGCCTCTCCTGGGTCCCTGTGGGTGGCCACGTCTTGACGGGCTGCCACGAGGCGACAAAGGAGATCGTTTATGGGTGCGCGCAGGCCGTGTTCGGCCGCTAAGCGCGCTACAGAGCCGTTTATAGCACGCACCTCCGTCGTCTGGCTGCGCCGAAGATCTTGCAGTGTGGAGGAGATGTTGGCGCTTGTGTGGAGAGCCACGTCTCGCCAAGCGGCCGTCGCTCGAGCCGGCTCCCAGTCGCCCGAAACGCCGATCGCCGAGGCAACCCTGGCGACCTCACGGGCGGCTTCGTCGGCCAGCGCGCTCGCCTCGGCGGAGGCCAATAGGACCCCGTTTGGGCAGTCGAGAATGCCCGTCAGGGCGTTGATCGCGGCGTTCACGAGGAGCTTCTCCCAGCTCGCTTGCCGGACTTCGCCCAGCCGGGCGTCCCAGCCCGCAGCTTGGAGCAGCTCGACGACCCGGACAGCCCGCGGAGCGCCCTCTGGGGTCAGGGAACCGACTTGAGTCAGCCCGCGCCCCCCGTGGCGAACTCGACCCTCAGCGCCGCGGGTCGCTCCCTCGCTGGTGACGAGTCCCACGACCCGCTCGGGTGCTCCAAGGAGGGCTCCGACCGCAGCAGCGCGCTCGCAACCGTTCTGGAGCACGGCGACGGTCCCGGAGCCTGCGAGGCGAGCCACGGCGGCCTCGGTGGCGCCGGTCTTGACGCACAGGAAGGTGACTTCGACCTCGCTCGGGGGCTCCGAGAGGACGGGGACCGAGGCCTCCCAGGGCGCTCCGCTGGGGTCGATCACGACCAAGGGCTTTTGGCTGAGGCGTCGCGCGCGGTCAGGATCCCGATCGAGGAGCTTGACCTCGAATCCAGCCCGCGCGAGGCTCGCGGCGAGCAACGTGCCCATAGCCCCCGGCCCGACGACGAGGAGCAACTTAGGCCTCGTGAATGAGGAGCAGCGAGTCCGTCAGGTCGTTCACGGGGTTGAGGGAGTTCCCGAGTCCGAGCGTCTCCACGAGGAGCTTGAGGTTGCTCGAGGGCGCAAACAAGGAGACCCCACCGCCGGCCCCGCGGAGCTGCTCGGCGCTCTTGACCACGATCGCGAGGCCGGACGAGCCAACGTAGGACAGGTCCGCTGCGTCGATCAGGAGCCAGTCCGCGCCCTCGTGAGCGAGGCTCAGAATCCGGCGGAACCCGTCGGTTCCGGTTCCTGTGATTCCACCGCTGAGGCTGACGATCCTGGCTCTCTGCGCCCTCCCGTCCAGGAACGTGCCGGTTCGAATGGTGCCCGTCGCTCCCGCCAGGAGGCCGTCTTTCGCGACCCCGATCGAGGCCGGCGGAGGCCGCCAGCGAGCGTAGCGCTTCGCCAGGCGGTCGAAGTTCTTTCGCTGATCTCGACCCAGCCCGTGCACACAGAGACAGCCCTCGAGGCCGCCGAGGTGTGCGCCGCGGACCACGAGCTCCTTCGCGAGCCGTTCCCCCTCGAGCGCGGCCGCTTCGCGCAGCTCGGGGTCTTCTTGGAGGCGGTCAAGGAGGTGCCCGAACGCGCGTCGAGCCGTGCCGAGGTCTCCGCCCTCGCGCGCCATTCGGACGGCCTTGAGTACGGCTTTGAGGGGTGGTGTGGCTGCTGTGGAGCGAGGCATAGCCTTCCCGGAGGAGGGCCCATGATATGCGGCGAATCACTCGCGAACGACCCCTGAGTGAAGGGTCGTTCGTGGGCTAGGCCTCCTCCTCTTCGAGAGTCACGAGCCCTAGGTCGCCGTCGACTCGGATCAGCGCGCCGTCTTGGATTGCGCTCGCCCCGCCAGCCCCGAACACCGCTGGAATCCCGTATTCGCGGGCCACGATCGCGCCGTGGCTGAGGACCCCCCCGACCTCTGCCACGATCCCGCCCGCGAGGTGGAACAGAGGCGTCCAAGCTCCGTTGATCACGCGCGCGACCAGGATGTCGCCAGGCGCGAGGCGCTGGGCCTCGTCCATTGAACTCAGGACGCGCGCGCGGCCGACTGCGATCCCGCTCGAGACCCCGACCCCCTCGATCAGCCCCCCTCCCGAGGTGCTGGCGTGGACCCAGCGCGGAGCTCGGCCAGGCGCCTCGATCACGTGCCGAGGAGGCGGAGTCTGCTCGTCTCGGGATCGGATCGCGCGGGCCGCCGCCGCCGCCGCGCGAAGGTCGGTTCCCTCGAGCAGCGCTCGCTCAGCCACTCCGAGTTCGACATAGAACACGTCGTCGGGAGAGGAGAGGAGCCCGCGGGCCGTGAGGCGCCGTCCCAGCTCTAGGAACACCCGCCGGAGGAGGTGCAAGGCTCGGAGGCCGTGATCCTTGAGGTTCTCGCGATAGGGCGCGTAGCGGCGAGCCTCGCGGAGGACCCAGGCGAAGGCCGCCCGGCGGAGCGGGAGGACCCGCTCGAGCCAGCTAGCCTCGGCGAGCTCCGCTCGGATCTCGTTGGCGAGTTCGTGCGCGCGTTGGGTCAACTCGCGCTCCCGCAGGCGGAGGTCGGTCAGCTCTCCCTGGCGGGCCGCCGCCACGTAGCCTTCGAGGACCTCGGCCACGACGCGCGGGTCGTCCGCCCAGCGAGGTTCGGCCAGCTCGGCCTCCTTCTCGCAGCGGTGGCCGTAGCGAGCGAGGAAGCGCGCGAGGGCTTCGGCCGGCTCCGCGCCTGCGGCTCGGGCGCGGGCCAAGTTCTCCAGCGCGGTGCTCGCGCTTGCGA
>JAESQQ010000505.1 GCA_016765095.1 Planctomycetota bacterium
ATAGGGTGCCTTGCGGAGGGGCCCTCTTGCGACCTGTAGGGTGCGGGGTTTACCCCCGCCCGCCTGCCCGGGAGAGACAGACGGCCTCTGGGATTGGGCTTGTCAACGTCAGGAGTTGCAGCCCCTCCACACTTCCAGAGGAAACGGTCCCGACAGGCGTGGAACCAGTTGAGGATCAGCTCGCGGTGGCGGCGAAGCAAGCGGGCGACCCTCTTCATGGGGTTGATCTGAGATCTGAGAACGCATGGCGCGGGTGCACCAGCGGTCGAGCTCCCCTAGTCAGAGCGAGATGCACACCCTTCCCTGTTGATATCCCGTGTTCGAACGACCCCATCCGTTGGGCCGTTCACCCAAGGCTCTGTGTCCAGGTCTTCCCGGCCCTGCCTCCGGCTGAAAATCAGCCGAGGGATCCCGCCAAACCCTCCTATACTCCGCCCAGCATGTCCTCGACCTCAGAACTCCCGATCGCAAACAGCGCCCTCCCAGCTGCCCTGGCTGACCGCGTTCCCCACCGGCTGGCGTATTTCGAGACCTACGGCTGCCAGATGAACAAGCTCGACAGCGAGTTGGCTGAGCAAGCCCTCGCCGCAGCGGGCTTCGCGAGCACCGCCGAGGTCAGTCAGGCCGACTTGATCGTCCTCAACACCTGCAGCGTGCGCGATCACGCGGAGCACCGCGTCCTGTCTCGGTTGGGGGTCCTCAAGCCGGGCGGGACCAACCGCAAAGAAGGCGCGGTCTTGGCGCTGATTGGCTGCATGGGCCAGCGGCAGGGCGCAGACCTGTTCAAGGCCGCCCCGCACCTCGACATAGTCGCCGGGACGACTGACTTCATTCGCCTCCCAGAGCTCTACGCCGAGGTCGTCAAGGACCGTCGCCACCGGACAGCCCTCGACCTCGCGAGCGAGTTCGAATACGCCCGCGACCCCCGTTTTCGGAGCGAACACCACCGGGCCTTCGTCTCGATCATGCGGGGCTGCGATCTCCACTGCACGTACTGCATCGTCCCGACGACCCGCGGCCCCGAGGTCAGCGTTCCCCTCCAGACCGCGGTCGACGAAGTCCGCCGACTCGTGGACGACGGCGTCTCAGAGGTGACGCTCCTCGGTCAGACCGTCAACTCCTGGGGCAAGCAGCTCAAGGGCGAGCCGGACCTGGGTGATCTCCTGGCCGAGCTCGATCAGATCGCAGGCCTCAAGCGGACGCGGTTCATTACGAGCCACCCCAACTTCTTCCAGAACAGGTTCTGGGAGCGGGTCCGCGACCTGCGGACCTTCTGCCCCTATGTGCACGTCCCGCTTCAGCACGGCGCCGACCGCGTCCTCAAGCGCATGGCTAGGCTCTACACCGTCAGCAAGTATCGCGAAATGGTCGACGAGGCCCGCGAAGCGATCCCCGACGTGGCCCTCGCGAGCGATTGGATCGTGGGCTTCCCCGGCGAGACCGAAGCCGAGCACGAGCAAAGCATGGCTCGAATGCGCGAGTTCGACTTCTTCCACAGCTACGTGTTCAAGTACAGCCCACGCCCAAACACGCCCTCTGAGCGGCGAATGGACGACGACATTCCCCGAGAGGTCAAGGATCGCCGCTGCAACGAGCTGCTCGCGATCCAGACGGACCTCAGCCAAAAGCACAACGACGCCTTGGTGGGTCAAACCCTTGAGGTCCTCGTCGACGGCGAGAGCAAGAAGAACCCCGCCCGGCTCAGCGGACGAACGCGGCTCAACCGAGTCGCGCTCTTCGACCGCCCCGACGACCACGACCTCGCCGGCAAAATGGTCCTCGTCAAGATCGTGCGCGTCACCGCCCACTCGCTCTATGGCGACCTAGCGGGGCGCCCCGCCGAAGAGCCACGCAAGCTGCCGATTTGCTAAGAGGGGCTGTTTTCTAAGAGGGGCTACGCCCCTCCTCGTCGCTTCGCTCCTCACCTCCTCCAGGGGTTCCACCCCTTAGAGGGGGCTCCGCCCCCCCGGGTCCCCCCCGTTTGAGTTCGCGGTCTGGCTCCCCTTTCTAAGAGGGCTACGCCCCTCCTCGTCGCTTCGCTCCTCACCTCCTCCAACTTGGGCGGAAGATCGCCCGCCGCCTCAAGTCAACCTCGAAGCTGAGCGGCACCGTGGGAGAACTCTTGACGGGAAACTGCGCGTGACTTCGACTGCGGCATGCCAAAGACCCACCCTCTGCTGTTGATCGTCTTGTCGGTCGGCTCTTTAGCTCAGGCCCAGGATCTGGGGCTTGAGACTCAGGACCCCAACGAACTCGTCCAGGCGCTGCTCGAGCGATCCGCTCCGCCACCGGATTGCGCACAGATCTGCAGTACGACGATTGTTCCTCCTGCGGATCCCGGCACTATGGCGCTCCGGTTGTTGAACCTGAAGCACACGGACGTCCTCTACCGACTAGCGGATCTGCCCAAATCGGCACGCGTCCATGACCGGCTCAAGGCGCTCTACGACAGCCCGCCCCAGAACTTCGACAAGGAGGACCGAGACCGGCTTGGGACCTGGCTTTCGTTCAACACCCGTCACCTCCGCGCGGAGCTGATCAGGGCTGCCCCGTCCTTCCATGAGGTGGACGGTTACGTCAGCGACACGGGCGCGATAGGCGCCTTGATCGAGCTGGACTGGGGGCGGGCCCAGCCGATCTTGGTGGCACGTGGTGCGCGCGGGCGAGCGCGAGAACCTGCCTTCGCACTCAAGGCCCTGTTCGAAGAACTCTGTGAGCGGTCTCTGCCTACCCAGGCCGTGCGGAAGCAGCTCCGCGCGAGATCGAAGTCTTCGCCAGAAGGCTCGTCCAACTCGACCCGAAGGAGAGAGAGAACGAGCTCGACGACTTCTCCCTCCGCGGAGAGGCAACTCCC
This sequence comes from Planctomycetota bacterium, assembly GCA_016765095.1. Classification (GTDB taxonomy): domain Bacteria; phylum Planctomycetota; class J058; order J058; family J058; genus NORP233. The sequence continues at coordinate 2,855 of JAESQQ010000505.1, forward strand.
CGCCCTCACCTCAGGCTGGGGCGTCTTCTGTGCACGAAGCTGCGGCCCCATCGGCGGGCCCTCGAGATAATCGACGCCCGGTCCCGTCAACTCGCCGCCAGCAAGCCCAAGCTCGCCCGCGAGCTCGATCAGATCGCTCTCCACCGGGGAGGAGAGGGTGCTGTTCGCCGCCAGCTCTCGTCCGCCGTCCAGGGACGGCTCTCGATCGAGCGCTTCGTGGCGCTCTTGAATGCTCGGCCCTCCGCCGCTTGCGCAGCAAAGGGTCTCGCGAAAAACTCGAAGTCAGGGTTCGCCCTCGGGTGTCTCGTCGCCCCAGGGGGAACGCCCGCCCAGCGAGCGTCCGTCCGGAACCCATGCGCAGACTCGGGTCTGTTTCAAGTGAGAACCCGGCAGGCCCGACGAAGCTTGGCTGGCATGAACAGTCACGGGGGCTCCGAAAGGCAACAGTTCGGCGGGGTTCTAGAGGAGAGAGACTCCTGCTGGTGCGAGCCTCGAATCCACATTCTACGGGCCACCTCCGACGCCTAGAAGCACGCGTCTCGCGCGGACAAAGAGGTGCCACCAGCCGCGATCACGAGCCCCACTCACCCTAACTCCATGCTTCTTCCCTGAGAGCGTGCCAATCTCGCCGGCCGGCACCACCGAGGGGCGAGGTTTGACGCACGGCTGCCCTCCCCTACGAACTGATGAGAAGTATCCCGGCCCCCCCGCTAGGGGGTGGGGGTCCGGCCGAGGTTTACCAACAGCCTCACGAGCACGAGCACGAGCACGAGCACGAGCACGAGCACGAGCACGAGCACGAGCACGAATCCGTCTCGTCCCGCGCGGACTTAAAGAGTCGTTGGCGGCGCCCTCGCCTCCTCGTAGGCGAGGGCTCGGGCGCTATACTCGGGCCTCGCGTCCCAACCCGGGAGGGCCAGCGTGCCTCGCCTTCGACTCCTCAACGGCCCTAACGTCGGCACGGTCTACGAGCTGAGCGGCGGTGAGGTCTTGGGACGCGGCTCGAGCGCGGACGTCGTCTTGGCCGACACGAACGTCAGCCGGAAGCACTGTCGAGTGGTCAAGGTCGACCCCTACTTCTTCTTGGTCGACCTCGGCAGTCAAAACGGGACCTTGGTCAACGGGGCCAAAGTCGACAAGGCGCTCCTGCGGCATGGAGACGTCCTCACAACAGGCGACACCGAGCTCCGATACGAGGACGCCCGGGCGGAGGTTCGCGCCTACGACTTGAGCGAGACCGACGAGAGCGAGGCGCCTCCCCCTCGGCTCTCGGGCGGATTTGGCCGCGACCCTCGCCCCCAGAGTGGCGTCCAGCGCTGGGACCAACGAGGAGGCCAACCCGTCCCTGCCGAAGACCCCTTCGCGCCTACCCCAGACTCCAAAGCGCCTGCCGTGGATCCCTTCGCACCCCCGCCGCCCGCCGACCCTCTTGAGCCCGTTCCGCCGGGGGATCCCGCCTCTCCCTTCCACGAGCCCGAGGCTCAGGCCCCTGACGAATCCAAGCCTGACAAGCCCGAGGAGCGGATCCTCGACCGTCTCGGCCGCGATCTGACTCAGCTCGCTCGTGAAGGTCGCCTCGACCCCTTGATCGGGCGCCGGGACGAGCTCCGCCGGCTAGGTCGAATCCTGCTCCAGCGCCGCAAACCGAGCGCGATCCTGGTCGGCGACCCCGGCGTCGGGAAGACCTGCCTCGTCGAGGGCTTGGCCCAGCAGATCGTCGCGGAGGACGGCCCGATTCGGTTCCGGACCGCCCGAGTCGTCGAGCTCGCGATCGGTGACCTCGTGGCCGGCACCAAGTACCGAGGCGAAATGGAGGAGCGGGTTCAGCGCCTCATTCGCGAGCTCCAAGAAGAAGACGACTTGATCTTGTTCCTCGACGAGCTCCACCTCCTTATGGGCCTCGGTCGCACCGAGCACAGCAACGTCGACGTCGCCAACCTCCTCAAACCGATCCTCGCGCGGGGAGGTGTGCGCTTGATCGGGGCCACCACGCCCGAGGAATACGAGCGCCACGTCGCCCGCGACCGCGCCTTCGCGCGGCGGTTCGAAGTCGTCTGGATCGAGGAGCCGAGTCGCAACGAGACACTCCAGATCTTGGCGCGCCTCAAGTCCGAGTTCGAAGACCACCACCAAGTCGAGATCGAGGAATCGGCCTTCGAGGCGGCCGTCGACCTCTCGCGCCGCTACCTCCCAGACCGACGCCTCCCCGACAAGGCCCTCGATCTGATCGATCAAGCCTGCGCGCGCGCGATCCTGGGCACCTTTCGCCGCGTCGAAGACGCCGCCCAGAAGACGTTCTCGATCGGGCGGGGGCACGTGGCCGACGTGGTGGCCGAACGCTGCCGCGTCCCGCGGGATCGGCTCCTGGCCGACGACGAGGCTCGCCTCGAAGGACTGGGCGACGCGCTGCGCGAACGCGTGATCGGACAGGAACCCGTGATCGAGGCGCTCGTCGCGGCCCTCCGCTCAGCCCGAGCCGGTCTCCACTCGCCCGACCGTCCCCTGGCCTCGTTCCTGTTCGTGGGCCCGAGCGGCGTCGGCAAGACCGAACTCGCCAAGGCCCTCGCGGAGTATCTGTTCGACGACGACGACCTCCTCATCAGAGTCGACATGAGCGAGCTCATGGAGCGACACAGCGTCTCCAAGCTGATCGGGGCCCCTCCGGGCTACGTCGGCCACGGCGAAGAAGGCCAACTGACGGGCCCGATTCGAAGGACTCCCTACGCGGTCCTCCTCCTCGACGAAGTCGAGAAGGCCCACCCCCAGGTCCTCGACGTGCTCCTGCAACTCCTCGACGAGGGACGCGTGACCGACTCCCTCGGTCGCCCCGCGAGCTATCGCGAAGCGATCGTGATTCTCTCGAGCAATCTTGGCGCCTCCCCCGAGGCCCAGGGGCGAGGCGGGCTCGGGTTCGCCCAGGGACCGAGCAAGCAAATCTCTCAAATGCGAGAGGCGCTTGAGAAGCAACTTCGCCCCGAGCTCTTAAACCGGATCGACCGCGTGTTGGAGTTCGCACCCCTTGACCTCGCGACCCTCGAAGCGGTCGTCGAGCGCGAGGTCGAGCTGATTCGGAAACGCCTCGAAGGGCGCGTCGAAGTCGAAGTCGGAGTCGAGGCCCGCCGGGCGCTCGCCGAGCGCGGCTACGACCCGCGCTACGGCGCCCGGGAGCTGCGCCGCGAAGTCGAGAGGACGCTCTCTCAGCCCCTCGCCGAGGCCCTCGTCGCAGGCCGCCTCCTGCCCGGGGCCCGAGTTCGCCTGCTCGTCCAGGACGGAGAGCTGATCCTCGACTTCGAGCCCTCAGACGACCCGCCCGCTGAGCCCGCCACGTGACACCCGTGAGCGAGGCGCAGGGCCCGCTCCCCAAGGGCGAGGTGATCGCCGACCGCTACGAGCTCGAACGACTCCTCGGGACGGGCGGCATGGGCGCGGTCTACCTCGCCAAGGACTTCAAGTTTGGCGAACAAGTCGCCGTCAAGATCGCGGCCGCCGCCGGGCGCGACGAGGAGGTTCTCCTGGCGCGCTTTCGTCGCGAGGCTCGGATCGGCTACCGCCTCGGGCGCCGGACTGGGTTCGTACGCGCGATCGACTGGGGACGACACGGGAGATTTCTGCTCTACCTCGCCCTCGACCTCGTCCGCGACGCGACGCCCCTCGACTTGTACAGCGGGACCCGCCCTGAGCGCCTGGCCCGACTCTGCAGCGCCGCTGAGTTGGCGGCCGCCGCCCACGCCGAGGGCGTCATTCACCGCGACCTCAAGCCCGACAACTACCTCTGCGACCCGCAGGGCGCGATCCACCTGACCGACTTTGGGCTAGCCAAGTTGGAGGGCGTCGAGGAACTCTCGTCGTCCGACCTGACCCAAGTCGATATCACGAGCACGCACTCAGCCATGGGCACCCCGCGCTACATGCCGCTCGAACAATTCGAAGACGCCAAGCGCGTCGACCGACGGGCAGACGTCTACGCGCTGGGCGTCATGCTCTACGAAGCCCTGACCGGAGAGGTCCCTTTCCCGGGTTCGATCCACGAGGTGATCTCGGGTCAGCAAGCCGTCCTCTCAGGGCGTCGCGATCCCCCCCGCCCGAGCGAGCGAGAGCCGGGTCTCTCGAGTGAGCTCGACGACCTCTGCGCGCGAGCCCTCGCCCTCGACCCAAATCAGCGCCTCTCCTCGGTCGAACCCCTCGTCGCAGGACTGCGCGCAGCCGCAGGCGTCGGCCCGAGCGCCAAGAAGATCGCGCCCGGCACCAACACACGCCGCACGACAGCTCGGGCCGAGCCAGTCGACCTCCCGGGCGGGATCGTGCGCGCGTCCGAGCCCAACGAATACGTCAACCAACGCGACGGGACGCGATTGCTCTGGCTGCCCCCCGGTGAGCAGCGAATCGGAAGCCGAAGCCCAGAGGCGAACCCCGACGAGTCGCCTCGGTTCAGGGCCAAGTTCGAGCGCGGACTCTTCGTCGGAAGATACCTCGTCACCTGGCGTCAATTCCGTGCGTTCTCCGCGGCGACCGGCTGGGCGCTGCCGAGCCCTTGGGTCGAGCGGCCAGGGCGCTCGGCGTGGCAAGCCAGCGACGAGCACCCGGTGTTTCACGTGACCTGGCAAGAGGCCTGCGCCTACGCTCAGTGGGCTGGGCTCCGACTCCTGACCGAAGCCGAGTGGGAATACTCGGCGCGCGGCGGGGACGAGCGCACCTACCCCTGGGGCGAGGAAGACCCGGGACCCCAACACGCAAACCTAGAGGGCCACCCCAGCGCAGACGGCGCGCCGACCCAAGTCCACGCGTTCCCCGCCGGCGCTGCGCCAAGCGGCTCCCTCGACCACTGCGGCAACCTCTGGGAGTGGGTCCTCGACTGGTATGGACGCTACTCGCGCTGGGTCAAGGAGGACCCGACGGGTCCCCCCGAGGGCTCGTTCAAGGTCGTCCGGGGCGGATCCTTCAGCACCCCCGGCGTCCACGGACGGACCAGCACGCGCCGAATGTTCTCGCCCCTGCTGCGCGTGGCGAACGTCGGGTTCCGGGTCGGAATCTAGTCGCACCCAAACAGAGCGCAAGCCCAGTCGGCAAACACCCCGACCCAGAGCGCGAAGCTCCAGTCGAGCAGCGAAGCAACAGCAGCGATCGCAGCCCAGAAA
>JAESQQ010000506.1 GCA_016765095.1 Planctomycetota bacterium
GCCCCCGCTAGCGAGCGTGACGCCGGCCCCAGCCGAGGTCGCCAGCCCGACCCCTTCAGCGGGCCCGAGCGCCGCCGCCAGCCTGCTCGCTCGGCTTGGGGAGGGCACCGACCTCGATCGTTATCAGGCCGCCCTCGCGCTTGTTCGGCAGTTTCCCGAGGACCCGCGCGCCCCAGAGGCGAAGGCGGTCCTCAAGGAGCTGGCCGGTGCGCCCTTGCTTGTCGTGAAGGTCTCGGGCGGGGTCGGTCAGGCCACCTTTGTTCCCCAAGTGCCAGCCCTCGTCTCTTGGTCAGGCGGCGGTGCGTTTCAGGCCTGGAGACCAGGGAAGCTCGTGCGGACGCGCTCGCCTGTGGGTGCGATCAGGACGACTCGCCCCGACGGGACGACGTTCGTTCACAGCCGGTGGACCTTCGCTGCGGCCGGCCTGGGGAGCGTCGATCTCGAGGGGAAGGTGACGTGGATCTTCTCGCCCATTGTGCACAAGACCCCTGTGTCGGCCGCTTTGCCTCTGCCCAACGGGAGCTGGGTTCTAGGCGGCGCGCAGGAGCTGCGGATCTGTGACGCGGAGGGGAAGCTCCGGAGCCGCTTGAAGCTGCCGGGCGAGCGAGTGCGTCGGCTCTACCCAAGCGAGCGTGGATTCGTTTCGCTCACGACGCCCCCCCCCGGCAAGCCCACTCTCGTGCTGCGAGCCCACACCCTCTCGCTCGGCCCGCCGGTCGAGCTCATGCGCATCCCTGGAGTGGCCACGACCCTCTTGGCGACCTATGACACACGCCGGGTTCTGCTCGGGAACCCGATCAACGCGCGGGCCTCGGTCTTGGAGCGAGAGACCCAGGTTGGAGTCATCTTGTTTACGCCGGCCAATCGCGAGGCGTCCGTGTCCTTCTCCGCCATGGCCTGGCGCTCCTCGCAGACCCGCGTCGTGATCTTCTTCCAGGCCGAGAGAGCCGCCGACGCCCGCGTCGAGTGTTGGGACGGAGTCAAACCCCGCACGCGGCATTGGCGCCTGGGCACGCCTGGGGGAGTGGAGTGCTCGTTTGCGGGGCCCGGGCCGGACTATGCGGTGGTCAGCTTCAAGCATGAAGTGCGCGTCTATCCCCTCCCGCTGGAGCCTGAGCAGTGAGCGGCGCGGCGGCGGGCCCCGTCGACTGGTCGGAGACCCCTTTCGAGGGAGCGGAGCTGATCGGGCGCGGCGCCATGGGGGCCGTGTATCGCGCCCTGGACACTCGCGTCGGGCGCCAGGTCGCCCTGAAAGTCCACACCGGACACGGAGAGAAGGCCCGGCTTCGCTTTCGCCGCGAGGGGCGGCTCGCGGCAGCGCTCCAGCACCCGAACGTGGTCCAAGTCCACGAGGTCTTCGAGACGACGCGGGGGGACGTCTTGGTGTGCGAGTTCGTCGAGGACGCGCGGGCCCTCGACGAAGCCTGGCGCACGTTGGACGTCGTGGGGCGGGCTCGCCTCCTGCTCGACGTCGCCAAGGGGGTCGGCGCGGCCCACTCGGCTGGGATCGTGCACCGCGACTTGAAGCCAGAGAATGTGCTCGTTGGGCCCGACCTGCGGGCTCGCGTGGCAGACTTTGGCGTCGCCTTCAGCGAGGACCTAGACCGGCTGACTCGAACCGGGGCCATGGTCGGGACTCCGAGTTTCATGGCCCCAGAGCAGCTCGCTGGGGCGTCCCCTCCGACCGCCGCCTGTGACGTGTGGGCCCTCGGTGCCCTGCTCTACCTGGCGCTGACCGACGAGCTTCCCTTTCAGGGCCAGACCATGATCGAGCTGATCTCTGCGATCGCTCGAGGGCCAGGGAGGCCCCAACGAGTCGCCTTGGCTTCAGCGCCCGCGGCGCTCCGAGCGCTCGTCGAGGATTGCCTTCGCCCAGCGCGGGAGCAGCGACTGGCAGACGGCAACGCCGTCGCCGCTCGCCTCGAGCAGTGTTTGCTCGATCCGCGCGCGCGGATGAGCGGTTTCCGAGGCTGGGGGGTCCGGACCGGCGTGCTCGGCCTGGGTCCCGCAGCGCTCGTGACCCTCGTCATGACGCTCAGTGACTCGGATCCGCTGCCTGGCGCTTCGCCGACGCCGTCCGCCAGTCCGCTCAGGAAGCCCAGCGCGAGTGTGACGCCGGTCGACTCTCGGGCCGCAGCCCTCTTCGCTCAGCTCGAGGATCCAGAGGAGCTGCTCTGCTACCTGGCTGCTCTCGAGCTGACTCGAGAGTTTCCCGCTCACGCGCGGCTCGACGTCGCGAGGCGGGTCCTCAAGCGCCTTGGAGGCAAGCCGCTCAAGAGCCTCGCGACTCCTGACGGGCTGAGCGTCGCGCGGCTCCTGCCGCGAGAGCAAGCGATCGTTTGTCTCTCGGAGGAGGGGACGTTTCGAGTTTGGCGGGCAGGCCGACCCTATCTCGTGCGTCAGTTCGAGCGGCTCCCTCGGGGCGTCCGCTGGGTTCGTCCCTCCAGCGGCACGGTGTTCTTCTCCGGCTCCTGGCGCGCACCCACTCTGGGCCTGGGGAGGATCAACCTCCAAGGCGAGCTGGGCTGGCTCTCATTGAAGGGGCCGTTCCGTTTCGAGGTGACCGCGTTTTGCCCGCTTTCGAACGGAGATCTCTTGTTGGGCGGACCCGGGGGGCTGCGCCTTTGCAGCCCCCAAGGTGCGCCTCGCGCGGAAAGGCGGCTACCGCGGGGGGAGAAGGTTCGAGCGATCGTCCCCGCTGGGCAGGGCTTCGTGGCCGTCGTCTTCGACTCTAAGGCGAACCTCACCTCGCTGCGCACCTTCGATCTCGCTCTTGAGTCCACAGCCGTGCTCTCGCAGGGACCCGGTCGCGAGACAGTGGTCGACGTGACTCGGAGCGGCGACCGGCTCGTGGTCCTCAATGAACACGTGGCGCAGCTCTCCGTCGTCGACGTGGCGAGCGGCGTCGAGACGGTCCTGTTCTCGCCGACGATCGCGCGCGGGGACGACACGATCCGAGGCGTGTCTTGGTGTGGCTCCGAGACTCGCGTCTTGGTCTTCTACCGTCAGGATTCGAACTCAGTCGGTCGGATCGAGTGCTGGGACGCGGTCGTGCCCGGCAAGAAGCACTGGACCCTCGATGTTCCCCAGGCGATTCGCTGTGAATTCGTCGGCCAGGGACCAGACTTCGCAACGGTCAGCCTCCCGCGTCGCGTGCTCGTCGTGCCGCTCCCACTGGAGGAGCCTCTCTAAACCGGAGGCCACGATTCTGAGAGGTCGCCCGCGAGAGTGGTCTCACGACTCCACTCCGCTAGGACGGCGACCTCGCTCAGAATCGTGCTCCGCTTGACTAGGAAGAGTTGGGTGTCGAGAACGGGTCTTAGCTGCGTAGCAGGGCCCGGCGCTTTCGGGCCGATCTGGCGCTAGAGTCAGGTCGCGCCTCGTGGCCGCGTCGGACCCCCCTCTCGGAGAGTGAACCCATGATCCAGCCCGGCAGCGCCTCCGGCTCCGGGTCGAGCGCGGAGAACTGGGACTGGGCTCAAACTCCCTTCCGCGACGTGGTCCTCCTCGGGCGCGGCGGCATGGGCGCGGTGTATCGCGCGACGGACGCGCGGATCGGTCGGCAGGTCGCGCTCAAGGTCCAGGCCAACCGCGACTCCGCAGCGCGAGAGCGGTTCTTGCGAGAGGGGCGGCTGGCGGCGGCCCTTCAGCACCCCAACGTGGTTCAAGTCCACGAGATCCACCAGTTGGCCGGGGCGGACCTCTTGGTGTGCGAGTTGGTCCAGGACGCGCGCCCGCTCGACAAGGCCTGGCGAAGCTTGAACCTCGTCGGGCGCGTCAAGCTCCTCCGAGACGCCGCAGCGGGCGTCGCGGCAGCGCATGCGGTGGGGATCGTGCACCGCGACTTGAAGCCAGACAACGTGCTCGTGGACGGCGCGGGGCGAGCTCGGGTGGCCGACTTCGGCGTCGCCTACAGCGGCGAGCTCGAGCGCCTGACCCAGACCGGGGCCATGGTCGGGACGCCAGGCTTCATGGCCCCCGAGCAGCTAACGGGTGAGGTCCGGCCAACGGCCGCCAGCGACGTGTGGTCGCTGGCGGTGCTCCTCTACCTAGCGCTCACCGACGAGTTGCCCTTTCAAGGCGAGAGCATGATCCAGTTGGCAGTGAGCGTCGCGAGCGGGATCAAGGCCGAGCAGCTTCGCGCGCTCTCCAGGGTCCCGACACCCCTCCGAAAGCTGATCCAAGTCAGCCTTCGGACCGCGCCCGAAGAGCGGCCTGCGGACGCTGGGGTGTTCGCCGCCCGCCTCGACGCCTGGCTGGCAGACCCCAAGCTCGATACGGGCCGCTCGAAGTGGATCCGCGCTGCGGGGGTGTTGCTTGTGGGGTTCGCCCTCGCCGGCGGCTACGCCCTGACACGCGCCGAGCCTCCTCCGTCGGCCAGCCCTCCGCCGACTCTTAGCGCGCAGAGCTCGAGCCCGGCTCGGGAGGCGGGCGCGTCTCGTGGGTCGGAGCTGGCGGGGAAGCTCGACGAGGGGCATGAGTTGATCCGCTACCTGGCCGCGCTCGAGTTGACGCGCCGATTCCCAGCTCACCCTCGCGCGCGAGACGCCGCCCAGCTCTTGCGACGAAAGGCTGGCCGAGAGCTGGCGACCTTCGACTCACCTGGGGGGATCGTCGGCGTAGGGCGTCTCCTGCCGGAGCTCGCGGCCGTGGTCGTCCTCTCCTACGTGGGGTCTCACCAGATCTGGCGCCCCGGTCGGCCTGGCGTCGTGAGGCACTTCAGCTCCTTCGGCGCTAACCGTCGCGTCCAGATCAGCCCCGCGGGCGTGATCTTGCTCCACGCTCAGTGGGACTCTCCGCGCCGGGGGCTCCGTCGCGTGGAGCTCGGCGACTCCCATCTGCTGTTCTCCGAAGTCCCCTTCGCTCTCTCTTCGGCCCTCGAACTGTCCGGCGGAGACTACGCGCTCGGTGGGGCGGGTGAGCTGAGGATCTACAGCGCGGAGGGGAAGGTTCGCGCCCGGGTCGAGCTGAGGGGCGAGACCGTCCAAGACCTGCAGCGTCACGGTACCCAAGGGCTGATCTGCGTGAGCGCGACGCCGGTCGGGCTTGTGGACCCCGTGACCACGATCCGCTCCTTCGATCTCTCGCTCGGCAGCGAGCGCGTGCTCGCGACCCTCCCTGGCCTCAATACGCGAGTCGCTTGGAATCGTCCCCAAACGAAGCTTCTGCTCGCGAACTCCCACTACTCGAAGCTCTCGATCCTCGACGTCGCGAGCGGCGAAGAGCGCTCGGTCTTCACGCCGCGTGACGTGCAGGGGGAGGCCGATCCGCTCCAAGCCTTGGCGTGGCGTCGCTCGGAGTCCCGGGCTCTGGTCTTCCTTCAGGCCGACGCGGGTCGGGCCCGGATCGAGTGCTGGGACACGGGTCAGGCCAGCACCCGTCACTGGCGGCTGCTCGTCCCGGGAAGTCTAAGCTGCAGGTTCTCCGGGGAAGGCCCCGACTTCGCGGTGGTCGGCCTCGAGCACCACGTCGAAGTCGGCGCCGAGCGCGCTGCGCAGCAGGTCGCGGA
>JAESQQ010000507.1 GCA_016765095.1 Planctomycetota bacterium
CTGGAGCCTCCCGCGCACGTAACCGTAGCTACCTCAGGAGCTGTAAACCCCGCCCCTACCCCCTCAAAGGGAAAGCAGTTTGGTTGAGTCGGACACGCAATTCTTCCTAGTGAAGCGGAGCACGATTCTGAGCGAGGTCGCCGTCTTGGCGGAAGGGAGTCGTGAGACCAGCCTCGTGGGCGACCTCTCAGAATCGTAGCCTCCGGTTCAGCGATCGTCGAAGATCGGTTCGAACTTGCGGCCCTGCTCTTCGCCGATCTCTATGATCTTGCGCCGAATCGCGTCCCGAGAGGTCCGCTGTGGGTTGAAGACGACCACGTATTTCCCGGTCGTATTGTCTTGCTCAATGCTCTCGACTCCGCCCAGGCGAGAGAGGCCGTCCTTGATCAGAGGAGCCTCGTGCCACTCGTCCACGGTCCCTCGGATCATGAACATGTCGCGGCGGACCGCTTTGTTGTGGTCTCGGTCCGGCGGAGTCGCCTTCCGAGGAGGACCGCCCCCGCAGCCGACTGCGACTGAGGACACGAGGAGAGTGAGCCCGAGAAATACCAAGAACCGATTCACAACGACGCTCCGTTCAGGGCGCCACTCTACCGGACTCGGGGGCCAGTCCATGCAGGAGCCAGTCCACGCAGGAGCCAGGCATGCAGGAACCAGTCCACGCAGGAGCCAGGCACGCAGGAGCCCGTACATGCAACTCCCCCGTCCTCCGGGAAGGGCAGGGGAGAGGCCGTTTGGCTGATCGGTAGCGCTGCTGCGCGCTAGACGTCGCCGAACATGTCGTCGAGGACGTCGTCAAGGCCGCTGATGCCCGTGTCGTCGAACACGCCGCGGACGGGGTCCTTGCGGTTCTGAATGTCGTCGAAGATCCCTTGGAGCTTCTCAACGAGCTCCTTGGTGTAGAAGCGAACCATGCCGGTCGTGGTCTCTTCTTGGTCGTAGATCGTGGCGAGGATGGTTCGGTTGCCGACCACCGAGAGTTGAATGCTCTCGTGCTTGCCCTCGTGGGTCAGGCTCGTGAACTCCTTCTCGCCGAGGATCTTGGCGACTTCCTTGGTAGCCGCCACCGAGCCTGCCACCAGAGCGGCGATCGTCTCGAGGTTGATCCCGTCGGTTGAACCAACTTGGGTCACCGCGTGTCCCTCGACGTCAATCAGCATGTTGCAGCGTGACTTCGAGAGCTGCTGGTAGTTCTCCAGGCCTCGGTTTATCTGCTCGACGTCGTCCTCATAGAAGATGAGGCGCTGATTTCGGAGCTTCTGGTCCGTGTCGCTAGGTCGCATAGCGTTCTCCCCTTACTCCGAGCTACTTGCTCTTCTCGGACTTGCCGCTGTCCGAGGCCGTCTTCGGGGCTTCGTCCCCCGTCTTTGCGTTCGTCTTGGCACCCGTCTTGCCAGACGTTCCGCCACCGAGGCGAGCCTTCAGATTGTCGTTGTAGAACTTCTGAATCTTACCTGGGGCCTTGCCCTTATAGCCAGCTCCAACCAGGCCGCCGAGGACGAGGACGACGACGAAGAGAAGGATTCCGATCGTCTTCCCAGCGCCACTCTTCTCGGGCTCCGCGCGACTCCCCAGGACGACGCCTTCCCACTCCTTCTTGGGAGCGGCGGCAGCCTTCGTCTCGGCAGCCTTCGTCTCGGCCTTCTTGGGTTCGGCCTTCTTGGGCTCGGCCTTCTTGGGCTCGGCCTTCTTCTCCGCCACGGGCTCGGGTTTGGGCTCGGGCTTGGGCTCGGGCTTCTTCTCGGCCACAGGCTCAGGCTTGGGCTCAGCCTTGGCAGCAGGCTTAGCAGCAGCCTTGGACGAGGACTTCGAACTCTTCTTGGAGTCGAGACCGTATTCCTGGTTCAGCTTCTCGAGGACCATTTGGGCGAGCCGCTTGAGGGTCGGGAACACGCCCTCCCCGGTCACGGCCACGGCCTCGAAGGTCGGGCTGTTGTATTTGTTCAGCTTGGCGTCGAGCTCCTCCGGCGACATGACGGTCGGGAGATCGCGCTTGTTCCACTGGAGGACCATCGGGATCGTCTTCGGATCGAGGCCCTGCTCGCGCAGGTTCTCCTCGAGGTTCGCGAAGGACTCGAGGTTCTCGTCCATCTTGTCGGGCTGGCTGTCTGCCACGAACACGACGCCGTCCGCGCCCTGGAGCACGAGTTTGCGGGTCGCGTTGTAGTAGACCTGTCCCGGCACTGTGTAGAGCTGGAACTTGGTGTTCATGCCCCCGACCTTGCCGAGCTCGAGCGGCATGTAGTCGAAGAACAAGGTCCGGTCCCCTTCGGTCGCGATCGACGTCAGGTCACCTTTCTTGCTGGTGGGTGCTTTCTTGTGCACCACCTCAAGATTTGTCGTCTTGCCGGAGAGACCGGGCCCGTAATACACGAGCTTGCAGTTGATCTCTCGCTTAGCGAAGTTGATCTGGACCATGACACTCTCCCGATCCGTCGAGGCCCCCGCCTCCCCGGTTCGGCAAGCTTCACCGACAGTGAAGCAAGTCTTCGTAGATTGGTTCTATTAAGTCCCGCAATGGTACCCGTCAAATCCCCTCGGGGTGGAATCCTTTTTCACGGACTAAATCCGCTTGCCGGTCCCGCGAATCTTGCGGGCTGCGGATTCCACTTCGAGAAGGACCTGTTCGAGACTCATTTCCATCTTGGTGATAACGACAAGGTAACCCACGTCCATGTTGACGAACACCATGCGACCGTGGGCTGAGGTGAGGATGAATTGGGAAAACGACTTGCGGCCCATGGAGGTCAGGCTGCGCTCGGAGACCTGAATGATAAGGGAACTGACCGCGGCCACACTCTCCCGTTCGAGGTCTGGTCCCAACGACTCAGAGACCACGGAGCCGTCTTTGGTGACGACCATGCTGCCCTTGACGCCGGCGACTTGATTGAGTGAGCCTAAAATCTGGTCCATTAGAGATACAGGTCGTGCTCAACGAAGCGGTGGACTTGGTTGAGGAGGTTCTTTTTCTTGGTCTTCGCGCCGCACACCACGGCGATTTTGAGTTGATCGATCACGAGCAGATACGTAAAGCCGTCGTCAGCGTCGAACAGGCCCTTGTCGAAAGTCGAGATGTCCATTCGAAGCGAGCACTCGATCGCGGCCTCGAACATACGCTTAAAGGTTTCAGCGACCTCTCGATTGTCGGATCCAGACCCCGGGTGAGCTGCGAGGAGCTCGTTCTTGGGCCCCAACACCACGACCCGCTCGAAGCCCAACAGGCCCTCGGCAAGCCCTGGCAGCTTGCGCGCCAGGTGATCGGGGTTGCGAGTGTACCGGGAGGAGAGGGCGCCAGCCCGCTCGATCGCTCCTGCAGCGACGCGCCGCTCGAAGTCGTCTAGGAGCTCCTTCAGGCTGCCAAAGGAGTTTGGCGGCCGTTGGCGAAGCTTCTCGATCAGGGCCACAGCGTTGCGATCGTCGGGCGCGAAGTCGAGGATCATCTCGGCCTTCTCGAGGGCTTTGCCCCGCGCACCGATCGCGCTGTAGATCTCAGCTAGCTGGAACAGGAGGCGGTAGTTCTCTCGGTTGAGATCGACCGCCCGCTCGAAGAGGTCAATCGCCTGGAGACCGTCGGTGGCCCGCATGTCACGCTGGAAGCGCTCGTACCGGATATCGGCCAAGACGATGTAGTTGCCCTCGAAGTTCGGATAGAGCTCAACGCCCTTGCGAGCCAGCTCGATCGCCTGATCGAGGTCGCGCATTTTCTTGTAGAGCCGCGCAAGCTTGTAGTAAGCCTTTGGACCTGGGGCCTTGCGGACGTCGTTCCGGCCATTCTTGAGGTCTTCGGAGTGAACGGCGCGAATCAGCCGCTTGTAGGCAGCCGTGAGGGCCTCGGAGTGCGGGAACTCGGCGTTCCCCTTCTCTGCCTCTTCGAGCGCGAGGTCGTAGCGGTTCTTGTCGATACACCGATCGATGAACTTTCCAATCGAGAAGGGCGAGCGCGCGCTAGCCATAGCACGGCGAGCGTCTCCCAGCTCTCTGTTGGCTTTAAAGTCCGACCACCAGCTCATGAAAAGGGTCCCGCGCTCCCTTGCTCGAATCTCATAGCCTCTTGTTAGGAAAAGACTTCCGAGCGACGAAGAGATATAGCACCGGGTTTGGGGGGGTGTCAAGGCGACCCGGCCCTGGAATCTTTGCCCTAATGGCCACCAAGAGTGGCTGGAGACGCCTAAGAACCGGCCGAATGAGCGCTGGAGAGCGGAAGGCCGAACGAGGCTAAGGAGACCTTGGGTAAGGTAGGCGCTGTGCCCGGCTGGCTTCGACACCTCCTGATTCCACGCGTCCTGGTTGGCAAGGTCTTGGTGGTTTGCGTTGCGCTCTTGGTGGTCGCCTGGTGCCTGCGTGAAGACGTTCAGCCTGATCTCTACTTTCACCTGGCTGCAGGCCGCTCGATCTGGAGTCATGGCCTCCCAGATCACAACGTGTTTCTGGCTCCCCACCCGGACCACACCTTCGTCGACCACGAGTGGCTCTTTCAGGCCGTGGCTTACCCCCTCTACCAAGCAGGGGGGGGAAGGCTCCTGAGCCTCCTCAAGGCGCTGTTCGTGCTCGCGACCTGCGCCGCGCTGGCGGCTGCCGCTCGTGAGATCCCACGTGCTCGCTGGGTGTTGGTTGGACTGGCGGTGATGGTTGGAGGCGGGCGCTTCGTGCTCAGGCCCGAGGTGCTCTCGTTCCTCGGAGTGGCGCTCTACCTGTGGATCCTGAGACGCGAGGCACGCGCTGGCCCCTCGACTTCGACCCTGATCATCCTGCCCGTGGTCCAGCTGCTGTGGAGCAACTGTCACGGCTTCTCCCTACTTGGTCCCGCTCTGTTGGGTATGACCCTCCTCGGCCGCCTGGCTCACACGGGGATCGCGCGCGTCGGTCCTGAGTGGGCGAAGAGCCGTCTAGGGCCTGCTCCTGAGGGGCTCCGTCGGCTGGTCTTGCTCGGAGTCCTGGTCGGAGTCGGGAGCCTGATCAACCCCTACGGCCTCGAGGCAGCCCTCTATCCCTTCTTGATTCTGGCCCGAACCGGCCAAGACGCTGCGAGCGCCGGCTTGAACTATCGAGTCGTCGAGTTGATGAGTCCCTTCGCGCCTGCCTTGGCCGATCAGCCGGAGACTCGGATCTACAAGGCCTGGTTGATCGCGGGCCCGCTCCTGTGGGGAATCGCCCTCTGGCGAGGCAAGGCCCGCCTCGAAGACTTGCTCGCCGGTGCGCTCCTCTGCGCGAGCTCCTTGGCTTACCTCCGAAACCTCCCCTTCGCCGCGATCGGGCTTGTGATTCCGACGGCGACCGGCCTCAAGGCGCTCTGGGAATTGCTCGGCGAGCGAGTCACCGAGGCCAGACGCGCCCGGATCGCGAGCGTCGGGCTCGTCCTCGCCGCGCTCCTCGCGCTCTTGAGCGCCCGAGCTGTCCTTAAGGACGACTTCCACCGCAACGCGAGCTACGACGCCCGCCCTGGCCTCGCGATCGCGGAGTTCACGGCCTACCCCGAGGCGATCGACTTCTGGGAGCAGAGCCCACCTCCGGGTGAGGTGTTTAACAACTTCGGCGCCGGCCACTACTTGATCTGGCGCCAGGTGGAGGGCCAACCCCGCCCCTACATTTGCGGGAACACGGACCTCTACCCCCGTGCCCACTTGACCGCCTACGCCGAGGTGATGCGCGCCGAGGTGCCTCCCTTCCCCCTCCTCGAGGAGGCCCGCGTCAGCGACGTGTTCCTCGATCACCGGATCGAAGTCCCCCCCGCGGTCCTGGCGGCTTTTGTCGCCCATCCCGACTGGCTCCTCGTGCACGCCGATCGACGCTGCCTGATCTTCCGCCGGCGAACCCCAGGCCTAAGCGCGCTCTCGTCCGCCGAGGTCGCTCACCGAGCCCGCTCATGGACTTACCCCAGCGAGAGTCCTGACTCCTTCGGGCCGACCCGAGCTCTCAGCGCCATAGGTCTTCTCCCCCCACGCCCACCCAATCCCCTCCACCGCCTCCAAACCGCCCAGCTCCTCCAGCACCTGGGCGAGCTCCAAGCGGCCCTCCTCCATGGCAAGGAGGCGCACCGGATCGCTCCTGAGTCTCCCCTCGCGATCCAGACCCTTGCCAGCCTGCAGGAGGCCGCCCGCCGCCCTCGCGAAGCAGAGCACCTCTGGCGTGAGCTGACTCGTCTGGCGCCTGCGGACGCGCTCCCCTGGGTCAAGCTCGGGCTGCTCGGGCTCCGCAGCGGAGAACTGCGAGAAGCCAAAGGGCACTTCGAGCGAGCTCTCCTGCGCGATCCGAACTCGCTCTTGGCTCGCCAGAATCTCCTGACCGTGCTCGAGCTCCTCCGCGACCCAATCGGAATCCGACTCGTCCTCGAGGGACCGGGGTTCCCTGAGTCGCGCCGCCAGTTCCACCTCGGCGTCGCGGCCGAGCTCGAGCGAGACTGGGAGGCTGCAGCCCTTGGCTACGGTGCTGCGGCCAGCGCGGACGCCGGCTTGACCCCCGCCTGGGCGAGGTGGGCAGAAGTTCTCGGGCGCCTCGAGAGGTGGGAAGAAGCCGAACGAACCTGGGCCCAGTTCTGCGAGAAGTCCCCCAAAGACGGGTCTGCCTGGCGCGCGCTGGGGCGCGTCCGCCGACGGCTGGGCCAGACTGAGCGAGCGCTCGAGGCCTGGGACCAAGCCCGCTTGGACCCCCGCGAGGTCGAGGCCTTGTTGCTCTCCGGCGCCTTGCGAGCCTCCCGAGGGGAGCGAGAGGCCGCCGAAGCGATCTTGGCCGAGGCCAAGAAGCGAGCCCCGGCGGACCCCCGCGTCGCCAAGCTGGCCGCGCTGATCGAAGCGCTCAACGACTAGTGCTGCCCATCACAAGTTGCGGTACACCCCATTGCTTTCGTAGGGGAGGGGTTTACCCCCTCCC
>JAESQQ010000508.1 GCA_016765095.1 Planctomycetota bacterium
CGCCCCGACCCGCCCCCGGATCGTGTGGGCGCTCGCCCCCCTCGGCCACTGCGTCGGGCCTCCCCTGCTGGGGTTGCTTGGGACCGCGCTCCTGGCCGCGCTCGCCCTCCGCGCTCCCCGCGCTTGGCGACACCTCGCGCTCGGGGTCGCTCCCTACGGGGCCTGGTTAGTGTTCGGCCAGAACCTAGCCCACCCGCGCCACGCGCTACCGCTCCTCCCGATCCTGCTTCTCCTGGCTGGGCGCGGGCTGCGCCGGACCTCTCCTCGAATCCAGCGAGGAGCGCTGGGGCTTGTGGCCCTGGCCGCGGTGGGCACGCTCCTCGCCAGCCCAGCCTGGCTCGAAGGCGGACGCCCGCTCGACGCGCTCGTGGTCTGGGGACGCGCCCACCCCGGGGCTCGAATCTACGCCGGCGCTAGCGAACGCCCGCTCCGCTGGCACTTGCCCCAGGCAGACGTCCGACGCGCTCGCGACCTGGCAGGTGTCCGGGCCGACCTACTGGCGGACCCGACTCCTCCACCCGCCGTCTGGATCTTGGCGACTGAGGTCAGGGGCGCCCTAGAGCTGCCCCAAGCCTCAGGCGAGCTGCGCGTCTTGATCCTCCAGCGGGAGTGAGCGCTCCAGCTACTCGCCGCCGACGCCCCGCCGGCGAAGTCCGCTCGTGACGACGATCTTCCCGTCCAGGTCGATCAGGATCCCCTCCACACGCGGCAGCCCCTCGAGGATCTCGAGGCCCTTCTTCGGGCCCAGCACGCACATCGCCGTCGCGAGCGCGTCCGCGAAGGCCGCGTCGGGAGCGGTGACCGTGGCGCTCATGCACCCCGTCGAGGGGTAGCCCGTTCGCGGGTCGAGAATGTGGTGATACCGCTTGCCCTCGTGCAGGTAGAACCGCTCGTAGTCGCCCGAGGTCACGACACACACGTTGCTGACGGGGAGGACCGCGATCACGCGCTCGCGATCTCGGGGGTGCTTGATCGCGATCTCCCAAGCCTTCCCACGCTTCTTGCCGAGCGCCTTGAGGTCACCGCCGGCGTTGACGACGGCGTGACGGATCCCACGCTTCATGAGAACCGCCATGGCCCGATCGACGCCGTAGCCCTTGGCGATTCCGCCGAGGCCGATCCGCATGCCCTTGGGGAGCGTCGCCTTGCCCGCCTCGAGGTCGAGTTGGACCTTGCGGTAATCAACCCGTGCGAGGGCGACCTTGATCTCGTCTTTGGTTGGGACCTTGGGCGGAGTCTTCTTAAAGTTCCAAAGCTTGCCGACCCCGGCGAAGGTCACGTCAAAGGCGCCCTCAGTCAGACGACCGATCTCGAGCGAGCGCCCGATCAAGCGCAGCTCCTCCTTTGTCATCGGGTGGGGCCCCTTGCCCGCCGCGTCGTTGAGGCGATTGAGCGGCGAGGGGCGCCAAGTCGTAAACACGTCCTCGACTCGCTTGATCTCAGCAACGGCGGCCGCGATCGCCTCTTCGAGCGCCTTCCCGTCCGGGCCGAAGGCCTCGATCTTGAGCGAAGTCCCCATCACGGAGCCGGTGTGCACGCGGTGTTCGAGAGGCCTCTTTGCAGGCGCGGGGCGAGGCTCCTGTCCCTGCGCGACGGTGAGCAAGGACAGAGCCAAGAGGGGAAGCAGGCAGCGAGTCATGATCTCTCCTGAGCGTGGTGGAGCTACGAGCCCGTGGGGAGGGGGCACACGCCGTCTACACACTCGGGATCGCCTGAGGTGGGCGAAGGAGAAGCCCCGCCCGCGAGCGCGGCTCCGCGGAGCTGCGACCAGTCCTCGGGAGGGCGGTGACCCTTGAAGCGGACGACGCGGTCCTTGCCCAGAACCAAGATCGTGGGCGTTCCGCGGACGCCGAGCGCGCGGCTGAGCGAGAGGTCGAGGTCACGCACGAGCGGGAACGCCTCGTATCCCCAAGCCTTCCGCTTGGCCGCGACGTCCCCGTCCTTGACTGTCTCGGTCTTGCCCGGGACGACGCTCACGAAGCGAATCTTTCCCTGCTCGGCCTGGGCGGCGGCCGCGATCGCGGGGGCCTCCTTGGCGCAAGAGGCGCACCAGGTCTGCCAGAACACGAGCGCGACGGTCTCGCCCCGCGCGAGCGCTGCGTCTAGATCCTGAGGCGCACCCTCGCTGTCGATCAGCGAGAGCGAAACCTCAGCAGGGACAGGCTCTGCGGGCGCGGGGCCCGAGGTGCAGCCGAGCGGTAGCGAAAGCAGGAGGAGGGCGAAGAATCGGACGGTCATGGATCTCTCTCAGAATTCCCAGCGGACGCCAAAGCTGAACAGGAGCTGATTGATCCCGTCACTGCGGAGCACGTAGTCCCCCCCGACGTCGACGGTTACGCCCTCAGCCGGCGTCAGGACTAGCTTAAGCCCGATCGTATTGCTGAAGAACGCGCCCAAATCTGCATCTTGGGTCCGCTCCTTGTTCGGGCGGAAGGGATCCCTCGAGCGAGCGCTGATCGGAACCAAGAAGTGGTCGTCGTAGGCGTCCGCGGCGGTCTGGTTGTAGAAGCGATAGCGAACGCGAACCCGCAGCAGGTCCTGCACGATCCACTGGTAGAGCCGGAGCTCCGGGGCTGCGCTGACGATCCCCCAGTCGTCGGCGTAGAGGCGCGTGGCGAAGCCGAGGCCAGTCCCCGTCGAGGGGAAACCCTTGCGAATCTCGCCAAAGACCGCCACTCGAATTCGCGTCTCGGGGAGCTTCTCGGCCTCGATCGAGACCCCACCGGGGAGCGGAAGCCCGCCCCCTCTCGGCAGATCAAGGAAGAAGTCCGGGTTGAGGCTGTCGCTTTGAGGACGGCTGGGGTCCTCAAGCACGACGCCGTTGTAGGCGGTCTGAAGAAACCCGCTCTGATAGGTCAGCGAGGTCCCGAGGCTGAAGTGAACGGTCGGGCTCAGGATCTGGTAGTAGCCGAAGTTGACCGTGACCGAGAGCCGGTTGTCGGTCCCTTCGTCCTGGCCGTTGAAGCGAATCACCTTGGTCACTTGATCGAAGAACACATTCAGTCCGCCGCTGAGCGTGACGTTGTCCTCTAGGAGATCGATCTCGGCGCCGCCGCCGAATCCGAAGCTTAAGTAGTCGTATTCCCGACTCGCGCCGGCGTGAGCGTTCCAGCGAAAGTCCTCGCTGGCCTCGTAGCGAGCCGCGAGGTCCAACCCGAAGTAGTTGTCGCTCGAGGCGCCGCTCCGCTGGTCGTAGTCGTTTAGGCGCGCGATCGAGGCGCTCGAGACGAGGTCGTAGCTCCCCATGAGCGACAGCCGGAGCTTGTCCGTAGCCTGGAACTCGACAATGACCACGGGCTCAATGTCAGTCAGGGACTCGTCGAGGAAGGGGTTCCCGCTCGAGTCGTCGTCGTCGTTGTCGTAGTAGCCGATTCGAAACTCGACCGCGCCGCGGCTCTTCTTCGCACCCTCAGCCTTGGGCTGACCCTCCGGCGCCGACTTGTCGCTGTCGGGGAGCCGCGCTGCGGGGCGCTCGTTGGGCGAAGCCGCCCGATCTTGCCCGACAGCGACGCTGAGCGCCGCGCAGAGGAAGGCCGGGACTAGTAGCAGCCGCACCCGCCACCTCCGCTCGATCCGATTCCGCCCGCGCTGCCTTCGCGCGAATAGAACACCTTCTGGTGAAAGTGCGTCTCGCTCGCGCTCTCGCCAAACTGGAGGACCGGATCCCCGAGGTGCTCCCGCTCGGTGAAGTCGACGTTCTGGCAGCCGCCAAGGAGCGGCGTCGAGACTAGGAACAGGGTCAGGATCAGACGGGTGATCACGAGAGACTTCCTCGAGACGTCGCGAGCTGAGGCGCGCGAGCAGGGCTGGACAAGCTGCGGAAGAGCCAAATGTGGAGCACGCCGTGAACGGCGTAGGCCAGCGCCATGGCGAAGAACACGCCCTCGAGACCGTGAGTCCGGCTGAGGAGGACGACGAGCGGGAGCTGAACCCCGAGGTGAGCTGCTGCCGTCGCGGCGAGGGCCGGGCCGGCCTGCCCAGCGCCCCCGAAGGCCTTCCCGAGCACGAGGCCCGCGCCGAGGAGCGGAAGAACGGGCGCTAAGCTGCGGAGCAGAAGCGTCCCGGCTCGGACCGCGTGGGGGTCCGAGTCGAAGAGGGAGATCAAGCTCGGCGCTGCCACGGCCAGCACGAGCCCCGCGAGGGCCAAGCAGGCTCCATAGGCCATCAGCACGATCCGAACTCCATGCCAAGCGCGCTCCGGCTGACCAGCGCCGAGGTTCTGGCCGACGAAGGCCGCGCTCGCTTGCCCGAGCGCGATCCCAGGGAAGATCAGCACGAGCAGCAGCACGAGGGCTGCGGTGTAGGCCGAGACGGCAGCAGCACCGAAGGGCGCGAGGAACACCACGAGGGCCAGGCCGGCGCCGTTGCGACAGAGGTGATCGAGGGTCCGCGGAGCGCCGACGCCCACGATCGCGCGCAGCGAAGCGGGGTCGGGGCGAAGGTCACTCGCGCGCAGGCCCAGGTGTCGGCGCAAGCGCACCAGAGCCACCCCGAGGGCGGCGAGCGTCGCGAGGAGGGTCGCCCAGGCCGCGCCGACCAGCCCCCCGTTCAGACCGTAGATCAGGAGCGGATCCAAGACGAGGTTCCCGAGCGGGAGCACGGCTCCGGCCACGAGGGCGGCGCGGCCTTCGCCGGCGGCCTGAAGCGAGAACAGCGCCACGACGAGGGGCGCGCTGAAGCAAGCGCTCGCGAACACGATCTGGAGGTATGCAGTCGCTCCCGCCTCGAGCGCACCCACCGGCGCCAGAGTCGCCATCAGCGGACCGGCCGCCAGGCCACCCAGGATCGCGAGCGCGGCTCCGAGCACGCCTCCCGCGACCAAGCCCTGCCCAGCGCACGCGCCAGGTCGAGCCCCAGCCCCGCGCGCCTTGGCGACCGAAGACAGGGTCCCGAGTCCGAGGCCGAGGAGGGCGGTGAAAGCGAGCAGCCAGAGCGCATGGGCGACGCCCAGGCCGGCGAGGGCCTCGCTCCCGAGGCTACCGACCCAGAGCCGATCGCCGAGCGAGGCGCTCAGGTTGAGGACACTCCCCGCCAAGAGGGGGACCGCGAGACGCAACAGTCCCCTCAGCGGGGGTCCTTGGGTCAAGTCTGCGGTCGAGGTCACGCCTGGCCTAGAGCAACCCAAGCGCCAAGCTCAACTGCAGCGAGAGAGGCCGCGACTTTGCAGCTTCTGCCAACCGCCTTGTAAGAGTTGCAGGTTGCCTGGGCCGCGCTGGCTGCATTGTCCCCGTCTGGGGAACCCAAGAAACCCAGGGGCCCACGCCAGGAGGATCCTCGCCGAGGTCCAGGCCTGCACTTGCCAGCCTCCAGCGCAAGACGAGTCGTGAGCGACGTTCCCTTTCAAGCCTTGACCTGCCGCCACCGAAGCCCAAAATGGACGCCATGACTTACGTCCTCAATCTCCCCCTCGCTGATATCGACGAGCTCACGGAGGAGCTTGACGGCCCGTTCATGCAGATCGAAGGCGCGTGCAGCTCTTCTTTCCGCGACGGGAAGGGGCTGATCCATGTCGGGAGAGCCGCGGCACGCAAGCAGACCCGCGCCCGAATACTCCTGAAGGTGAACCAAGGAGAATCTGGACCTGGCTGGGGCGACGGTTTCACCGCCCAAAGCCTTGAGGTGGGCGTTTGCACGATCGCCAACGTGCGCCAGCGCTTCGTAGAGGGCGGAGTCGAATCGGCACTGGAACGCAGGAAGCAGGTGCGCCCGTCGAAACTACGAAAGCTCGACGGAGCAAGGGAAGCTCGACTGGTCGCAATCGGTTGCAGCAAGGCCCCAGAGGGTCGCGCGAGGTGGACCATGCGCATGCTGGCCGACCCATGAAAAACTCACGTCGAACCCGCTCGCAGGAACGTCGAACCCGCTCACAGGAACTCCGGGCGCCTACTTGCGCGCCTTCTTGCGCTCAGCCTCCAGCCACTCGAGCCAGGGCTCGGCCACGGCGGGGAGCTTCTGCTTGGTGATCGTGCCCAGGAGCTTGTGGGCGACGACCTTGGCTCGGCCGGCTCCGCGGAGGGCGTCGATCAGGGCGTGCACGGCGGCCTGGCCTTGCTTGAGGAGCGTGGCTTGGGCGGCTTTCTCGCGGCCGGGGTAAGAGAGGTCGCGGACGGCGCGCTGGATCATTTGGGCTTGGAGCTGGGCGGGGCCCTTCTCTTTCCAGTAGGTCCGGAGCTCGCTCAGTTGGTCGCGGCGCGCGGCTGCGCCACCGGCTGACTCGAAGTCAGGGGCGGCCTCGACGAGCGAGACGAGGTGGGTCCACACCACACGACGGCGAGTGGGGTTCTTGCTCTCGAGCTGGCTGAGCATGTCCTCGACGAGCTCTAGAGCCTGCATGCGCCCGGCCACCAAGAGCGCGTGCTCAAGGAGCGGGATCGAGCACTCGCCGTCTTTGATCACCGCCCGGAGGTCTTTGACGTGGCCGTAGTCGAGGGACTCGCCCGTCAACCGGACGGTCTCCCAGGTCTTGAGGAAGCCCTTGAGCCGCTTGGGGTCGTCCGTCCCGGTGTAGCGGAGGAGGCTGGCCTTGGCCCACTTGGCCGTCTTGCGGTGGCGGTGCCGGACGAGCGCCGCCAGCTCGGGAACGAGTCGAGGCCGGTCCGGCTCGGGGAGCGCGGCGACGGCCTTGCGCGCGAGTTCAAGGCGCTGGACCGCGGCGTGAGGCGTCTCGGCCATGGCGGCCAGGAGTTGGCGAACGCTGAGTTGGCCGACCCCTTGGACGACGGCCAGGTCCCAGCGGCTGGCGTCGAGCTCGCCGGTCTTCTTGCGCTCGACTTCACCGATCGTGAGCTTGGCGGGGAGCGTCGCCCGATTGAGGACCAAGAGCGCGAAGCTCGTGGCCTCGACCGTGGCCCAAGCACCGGTCTTGGGGTCGCGCCGACTAAGCAGCTCGGCCGCCACGTCTCGCCACCACTCGCGGAGGCCGAGCC
>JAESQQ010000509.1 GCA_016765095.1 Planctomycetota bacterium
ACCCCGCACCCTGCAGATCGTATCTCGCGCCCTGCAAGGCGCCCGAGCCGACCTCGCAACACGCTCGAGTAGGGGCGGGGTTTACCCCCGCCCGCCCTCGAACCCGCGCCAATCGGCCTCTCAGGGGCTTCTTCCCTTCTTCCCCAACAGCCTGACGCATCCCTAACCCGCCGGCGTCGGTCGTGGCGATAGAGTGGGCCCTGTGGAACCTGAAGCCCCCGCTCGGGCGGTCACGCCAGTCCGGCGTCCCGAGGACAGCGATCGCAGCCTGCGGCCCACGACCTTCGACGGGTTCGTGGGTCAGACCCGGGTCGTGAACAACCTCAAGACCTGGCTCAAGGCAGCGGGCGCCGCCGAGCGCCCCCTCGACCACACCCTGTTTACGGGGCCCCCCGGCCTTGGCAAGACGACGCTCGCGACGCTCGTGTCGCGCGTCTTGGGCTCGACTTTGGTCATGACCTCGGGGCCCGTGATCGAGCGGCCAGCTGACCTCGCGGGCATGCTGACCAAGCTCCGCCGCGGGGACGTGCTCTTCATAGACGAGATCCACAGGCTCCGGACTCATATCGAGGAATACCTCTACTCCGCAATGGAGGACTACCGGATCGACGTCTCGATTGACGAGGGCCCCTACGCTCAGTCCGTCAGCCTCACCTTGCAGCGCTTCACCCTGATCGGCGCCACGACTCGCTCGGGGCTCTTGAGCAAGCCCTTTCGAGACCGGTTCGGAATCCAAGAGCGGCTCGTGGCCTACGGCGATGAGGACTTGGCCGAGATCGTGCGTCGCTCCGCGAAGGTCCTCGAAGTCGAGATCGACGAGGACGCCGCCAACTTGATCGCGGGCCGCAGCCGCGGCACCCCGCGTGTCGCCAATCGCTTCCTGGCTCGGCTCCGCGACGTGGCTCTGGCTGCGGGGGGGCCTGCTCAGGGGATCGACAAGGAGATCGCGATCCGCGGGCTCGAGATGCTCGGCGTCGACGCCCAAGGCCTCGACGACATGGACCGCCGGATTCTCGAGGTCTTGGCGGAGTCGCCGGGGACACCGGTCGGGCTCAAGACGCTCGCCGTGGCGACGAGTGAGGAGGACGGCACGATCGAGGACGTCTACGAGCCGTATCTGATCGTGCGTGGATACGTCCGCAAGACAGCGCGCGGGCGGATCCTCGGCCCCAAGGGCTACGAGCTCCTCGGAATCACTCCACCCTTGGCCCCGGCCGAGAGCGGGCAGGGCAAGCTCTTTTCGTGAGCGACTGGTCTTTTCGTGAGCGACTGGGGGCGAGGGTCTCCTCGAACCGAGGAGAGAGACTTGGCCGAGTCGAGGATAGGGAGCGTGAGTGAGCACTGAGAGCGAAGGACCTGGGGAGGCGTCGCCGACTCCCGAGCCCAAGAGGCCGAGGGCTCTGCCGGTGGTCGGTGACCCGATCCCGACGCTAGGGGCGAGCCAGGCGGCCAAGCCCTCAGGCCCAGACTCACCAGGGTCTGGTTCACCCGGTGGTGGGAAGAAGTCCGACGACACTCGCGCCTGGCGGATCCTCGCGGTCCCGCTCGCCTGTTTGGCTGCGATCGCGCTCTTCCTGATCCTGACTGGGGAGCCGCCTCAGCCGCCGCCCCCGCCCGAGAGCCCGCGGACGGTGATCCGGGTCCTCCTGATCAAGAGCGCCCCCGAGATCAAGTTGGAGCTCAACGGCGCCTGGCTGCTCGTTCCCTTTCCTGCAGAGAGCGGCGATGCGATCCCGGTCAAAGACCTCGGCGAGGTCACGCTCAGCGCGGCGGGCTGGTCGCTCGAGGGGGAGGCCTCGACACAGCTCCCCGACGTCTCGGAGATCCGGATCGAGCCCGCCGTGCTCGTCGAGGGACCCGACCCCAAGATCGGCCTCGAGGGGCGCACCTACCGGGGAGCGCTCTGGATCCGACGCTCGGAGAGCGGTCAGCTGCGGGTGGTCAGCGGCGTCAATCTCGAGGACTACCTGGCTGGCGTGATCGGCCATGAAATGCCGCTCAGCTGGCACGACGAGGCGGTCAAGGCCCAGGCGATCGCGGCTCGGACCTACGTCCTGCGGGAGCGCCGGCCGAAGCGTCACTACGACGTCGAGCGCGACACGCGCAGCCAAGTCTATGGCGGGGTGATGCGAACCGACGCGCGCGCCCAGGCCATGGTCCGCGCCACGAAGGGGCTCGTCGTCACGCACGAAGGTCGCATGGTGACGACTTACTTTCACTCGACCTGTGGGGGGGACACGATCCCAGCCTCGTGGGTCTTTAGGCAGGTCAAGAGGGATACGCCTCCTCTGATGGGGGCCAGCGATTGCACCTGTCAGCCGAGCAAGTACTACCGCTTTGAGACCCAGGTCGACTTCCGCAAGATCAAGCAGGTCTCCGTTGCGCTTCCGCTCAAGAGTCTGGAGGTCACGCACTGGCCACGCGGGAACTACGTCCGGCAGTTGATCTTGGTTGGGGCCGAGGGCAAGGAGCAGCGCTGGCACGGCTACAGCCAGGCCCGGAGCTACCTCCGGCTCAAGGCGCCGGCCTTCACCGCGACCCTCGACGAGGACGGATTGGGTGCGACCTTCAAATCGAGGGGCTGGGGGCACGGCGTGGGAATGTGCCAGTTCGGCGCGAATGGCTTCGCCAAACAGGGCTACGACGCAGCGCAAATCATGCGCCACTTCTATCCAAAGACCGAGTTGACCCAATACACGCCCGACCTGCGCTAACCCCTCCCGGTCCCTCGCCGGGGCCAGGGCGCAGCTATCCTGAGGCCATGGCCCTGATTCAAATCGCGTCGGACTCGGTGGGAATCGACCCGTGAATCAACTCCCCGAGAGCTTGGGTCCGTATCGAATCGAGTCGCTCCTGGGGCGGGGCGCAATGGGTGCTGTGTTCCGCGGCCGGCATGAGCGGCTGGGTGTCTTGCGCGCGGTCAAGCTCTTGACGGGGCGCATGACTCCCCACCGGGTCGAGCGCTTCGCGCGAGAGGCTCAGGCCCTGGCCAGGCTCAATCACCCGAGTGTGGTCGCGATCCATGACGTCGGCCAGACCGACGCCGGCGAGCTCTACTACGCGATGGACATGATCGAGGGGCAGCCCCTCGACGAGGTCCTGATTGACCGCGAGTTCACCTACGGGGAGGCGCTGAGCTTGGCAGTCGCGATCGCGCGATCGGTCGAAATCCTCCACCAGGCTGGCCTCGTTCACCGCGATCTCAAGCCTGGGAACGTCATGAGCCGTCCCGACGGGACACCGGTCGTGCTCGACCTCGGGCTGGCCTTCGCGCTCGACTCGGACTCTCGCCTGACCAAGACGGGTGCGCTGCTCGGCACTCCGCTCTACATGGCCCCCGAGCAGGGCGGAGGGAGCGATCGCCCGACCCCCGCAGCGGACGTGTTCTCGCTCGGGCTGTTGGCCCTCGAGTTGACGAGCGGAGTTGGGATCACCGAGCTCGACGCGTTGCCCGCCTTTGCGGCTCCCCCGCTCGCCAGCGAGTTGAACCCGGCTCTCCCGCTCGCCCTCGACAAGGTCCTGGCTCGGGCGACGGATCGCAAGGCGGACTTGCGGTATCAAACGGCCGGCGAGCTGGCGGACGCTCTCGAGGCGCTCGGAGGGGGCGGGCTCTCTCGGCGAGCCTGGCGGCGCCTGATGGTCGTCGGAGGGGGGGTCCTCGTCCTGGTCTGCCTCGCTGGCGCGGCTCATTTCCTGACGGGGCCGGTCGACCACTCGAGCGTGCTCGCTGGAGGCAGCTCTCCCCCAGCGGTCGCGAGCCCCTCGCCCGAACTGGATCTGAGCGTCCAGGCGGAGCGCCTCGTCGGAGAGCTGAGGCGGGAGAAGAGCGCCAAGAAGCGACACGTCCGCGCGCTCGAGTGGTTGGAGAGGCACCCTCGGGGCGTCGGGCGCGAGAGCGTCTTGGCCGCAGCGGAGGCCGCTTCCTTGGAGCTGGAGCTGTTGCGCTTACCCGGCGTGCCAAGTTCGGTGCGTCACATCAGCGGCGCCTTCGCCGGCTCTGGAGACGTGTTTGGGATCTGGAATCGCTCTCACCTCGCGCATTGGTCTCTCGACACGAGCGATCCGCACCGCCCGCGGGCCACGAAAGTCTCGGCGCGGCCCGTGGAGTCGGGGGCCTTCGCGAGCGCGATCTTCTCGGACCCCGGGCGCCGCGCGGTCGTGCATCACGCCCGGAAGGGGATCCGGTGGCTCGGAGCCCCCGGCGTGGTCGATCTTCCTGCCGCGATCTCCCTTCCGCCTGCTCCGCCCGACGACCTCGACTTCGATCCGGATCACGAGCGGATCGTCGTCTGCCGAGGCCAGGAGGTCCTCGTCGTTCCTACCGAGGGGGGGCGGCCGACCCTGCTCTGCCGGAGGGGGGCCGGCGTGCCGCGTCGAGCTCGGTTTTCGGCTGACGGCGCGCAGATCGTCGTGGCCTGGGAGGCGATCAAGCGGACACGGGACGACGTCTCCAGATACTGGGTCGACGCCTATCAGGCCGAGACCGGGAAGCGACTCGAGCGCTGGGCCCTCGTCAGTCAACCGAACGCGCTCCACAGGCTCCCGGGGGGACGCTTCGTCTCCGGAAACAGCGACGGCCAGCTCACGGTCATGGTCCCCGGGGTACCGGTCCTGCGGGTCCCCTTCCTGCGTCGGGATCTCGCCACGCACCGCCACCTCAGCCATGCGATGCGCGTCATGGCTCTTGAGCGACTCGGGCGAGACCCTTGGATTCTGAGCGGGGCTCAATCTCGCGATCGCCGCAGTCAGAGTGAGATCGCGCTCTGGCGTCTCGACGGGACGTTTATTCGCTCCGCTTTCGTCGATGGGGTCTTGGTCCAGCTCTCGATCTCTCCGGATCGGAAGTGGTTCCTGGTCTCAGGCCGCCACGGGTTCGGCTTGATGCGGCTCAAAATTCCGGATCTGGAGAAGCACTAAACTGCTTTCCTAAAGCGGAGCGCGATTCTGAGCGAGGTCGCCTTCATAGCGAACGGGAGTCGTGAGACCCCCCTCGTGGGCGACCTCTCAGAATCGTGGCCTCCGGTTTAGCCGAGTTGGCTGAGCTCGATCCCCTCGTCGACGAGCAGGATCGGAAAGTCGCGGATCGGGTAGAGGTAGGCTTCGTCCGCGCGGACGAGGCCGCCCCGGACCGCTTCGCTGACGGCCTCGCCGGCGCGGTTCCTGATCTTGCCCGCAGCGATCGCGGCGTTGAGGGCCTCGACTTGATCGGTGGGGGCCAAGCTGAGGGCGCTCTTGTCTTCAGGACAAGCCAAGAGCTCGAGGGCGTCTGCGGGAACGAGGTCCGCCATGGTCTCTCCAGGGGCGAGTCAGAGCGCCCGAGGGCGAGAGAATGACCCCTCCGAGCCCAGGTGGCAAGAGCCCTTGGGACTCGGGTCAGGGGGCGTGACGACGAGGACTCCGCGCCGGGCCTGGGAGGCTAGGATCGGACCGTGGAAGACGCGCCGACCGAGCAGACCCCGCCAGCTGAGACCCAGGCCCCCGCGGGCATGGTCGAGGTTCCCGCCGGCCCTTTCCGATTCGGTCGGGGCCGGGGTCGCGAGGCTTCACTCGGGCGGTTCTGGATCGACACGACGCCGGTCACCAACGCGGACTACCTGCGCTTCGTCGACGATCACCACCGCCCCGCGCCCCGGCACTGGCCACGCGAGGGGCTCCCCGACGAACTGCTCGAGCTCCCCGTGGTCTATGTGACCTACGCGGAGGCCGAGGCCTACGCCGAAGCGCTCGGAAAGCGACTCCCGACGCCGGCCCAGTTCGAGAAGGCCGCGCGCGGAACGGAGGGGTTGCGCTATCCCTGGGGAAACGGCCTCCGGGCCCGAGCCACCAACACTCGCGAGACGGGGCTCGGCCAGCTCGAGTCAGTGCACGCCTTCCCGCGAGGGGCCTCGCCCTACGGGTGTCTCGATCTGGCGGGCAACGTCCTCCACTGGACGCGAACCGGCGACGGCGGGGACGTCCGGGTCCTCAAAGGCGGGAGCTTCCTGAGGTTTGTCGCGGCTTCGGCCTGGAGCGACGAGGCACCGCAAGAGGCGCGGCTCCCCGACCTTGGCTTTCGCTGCGTGTGGTTGCCCGGGTAGGAGGGGCGAGGGTTACAGCGCCTGGCTCGGCGCGGCCCCGGGGGCG
>JAESQQ010000510.1 GCA_016765095.1 Planctomycetota bacterium
GGGCGGGGGTAAACCCCGCCCCTACGGGAGAGCGCGGGCGGGGGTAAATCCCGCCCCTACGCGTGTTGCGACCCTCCGGAGCCCGGCGGGGGTAAACCGGGTAAACCCCGCCCCTACGGGAGCGCAGTAGGGTGCGGGGTTTACCCCCGCCCGTCCTCGGGCCGGAAGGAAGGAAAGGTTGGCGAGTTGCATGGGGCCCCAGATCCGGCCACCCTGCGTGCGTGAGCCACCCCGTCATGTTCCTGCTCGGCATTCCCCTCCTGTTTAGCGTGCCCGTGATGCAACACAAGACGGGAACCCCTCCCGGCTTCGTACTCGCCGCCCCCCACGACGGCTACGACATGTACACCGGGGACATGGCGCGGCGAGTCTCGCACAAGCTCGGCTGGGCGACCGTCATCGCCAAGGACTACCGCGACAGCAAGGACAAGCGCTGGCTCGACGTCAATCGACCGACCCAGCGAATCTGGAGCGGGACCAAGAAGGGCAAAGAGCGGACGACTAGCCAGGGTCGCTCGATCTTCAACGAGTATCTCCGCCGGCTACGCGCCGCCGCACAAGTCAGCGAGGGACCGATCCCGCTCTTGATCGAGTTCCACGGGCACAACCGCCGGATCTCGATCGGAACCGAGAGAGTCCGCCTAGACGTGATCGAGTGCGCGACTCGGGGTTTCTCCGCAGACGAGCTCAAGGTCCTGCACGCACGCTACGAGCGACTCGCGGCCGCTCGCTGGCCAGTCGGTCCGCACATTCAACTCCGCTTCGACACGATCCACGAGCGCTACGTCTATCGGGGCAAGCAAGTCTCCTTCTACTACAAGGCGAGCGGCTCCAAGGCCGCAGGCTCTCTCCAGGCCTCGGTCTCGAAGCGAGTCCTTCACTTCGAGCTGCCCCAAAATGCGCGCTCGACGCGAACCCAGCGCTCTGCCTTCGGCCAGCTCTTCAGCGATCTGCTCGCCCCCCTCGCGGAGCCTGCGCCGAGCGCCGCCAGCGGCGCCAGTGGCGGAGCGACGGGTGCCCTCGAGAACCCTCCGGGGAGCGACTAGCTCGTCACTCGCCTCTCGGAGCGGCCGCAGCCCCGCCGAGCCGCCTCTTCTGGCTCGGGCGAATGTCCGTCAGGCTGACGCGGAGGAGGACCAGGAGTTGGCTCTCGCTGCCCGGACCCACGGGCGGCGCCAGGAGCGCGACCACGTCCTCCTGGAGGTAGGCTTCGACCGGGTGTCTTCGAATGACGATCTTGGGATGTTCGATCGCCCCGGTTGATCCGGAGTGCTCGACCGGAGTCGACTCGACCTCCGTCAGGGTCGCGATCTCGAGGTCTCCACTGAGGTGAATCCAGGTTCGAAGGGCCTCGGCCCAGCTCGCGTCCTCACTCGCGTTCACTCGAACCCGGCAGGTGAGTCCCGTCTCGAAGCCGCCTAGGACAGGCTCGAGCGAGGGCTTTCCGTGACTCGAGACGACGTAGTCTCGGACATAGGTGTGCTGCATTTTGACCTCGAGGCACGCCTCCTGGCCGAGGAAGACCGTAACCCGTGGCGCGTTGGGGGGGGGCCGGCTCCGCTGGGTCTTGACCACCGTGTCCAGGATCGCCCTGGCGCGCAGGTTGGAGAGGAGCGCGAAGCGAAGCGCGCCTCGCTCAGGCCCCGCCCAGCGGTCTGCCTGGCCGTGGCTGACACGAAGCGTCCTCAATCCGACGGTCGCCATGATGCCTCTCGCGAGGTCAGCGCTCGAGAGGTCAGCGATCGAGAGGTCAGCGATCGAGAGCCGTCGCGGTCTGGTCGTGGGAACCCAGCCCGCAGCAGGGGGAGTCGCGCAGGCGGCCAGAGTGAGAGCGAGCGAGAGGAGCAGGAAGCGCTTCATGGGCGCGAGCCTGGCCCAGACGAGTCACCGAGGGGTCACCGATCAGCGCGGCCCGTCCTCACTCTCGCTCAGACCACAGCCGCCCACCCCGCGACTGAGGAGCCCAGCACGGGCCCCAAGGTGCAAGAATGGCGCAATGCGATCCCTCCTGCTTAGTTCGTTCTTGCTCCTCTCGCTCTTGCCCACAGCCTCTGGCGGGGAAGTCGAAGTGCTCATGGCGGGCCAGGGCAAAGACGACCTCGCGGCCGTCCTCGAGTTGGCGAAGGGAGCCAAACACCGACTCTGGCTCTTCGCCTACACCCTGAGCGACCCCGCCCTGCTCGAGGTCCTCGAGGCAAAGGCCAAGACGCCCGAGTTCGACCTCCGACTCCTCGTCGACGAACACCAGCAGCGCAAGGCGAAGAAGCCCCTCCCCAAGGCCCTCTTAAGCAAGCTGACGCGGGTCACGGTCCCCGGCGGCCGAATGCACATAAAGCTGATCCTGATCGACGACCACACCGTCGTGACGGGCTCCAAGAACTGGTCGCACCTTGGGAACCAGGCCAAATGGAACGACCTCGCCGTCGTCCGCGACCCCCGCGTCGTGGCTCAAGTCCGCAAGCACTTTGAAGCCGTCGGCAAGTTCCGCCTTCGGAAGAGGCTCCCCAAGACCAGCCCGCCCGACGTGACGGGTCTCGAGCAGGCCCGAATCGCGATCGAGTTCAACACGCCGGGTCCGCGCGGCGCGCGGGCCCGCAAGCGGCTCTTGGCGGCGATCAGAGGCGCCCGGAAGCGACTCCTGGTCGGAATGTTCGTCTTCAACGATCCCGAGCTCGCCAAGGCGATCCTGGCCCAGCACCGCCGCGGCCGAGTCCGGGTTCGGGTCGTCCTCGACGCGATCCAATACCGCAACCTGACCCAGCGGAAGGACGCCTCAGCCAAAGCGCTCGTGGCTAGCCTGGAGGGACTCGGCGAGAACCTCCGGCGCAGCGGCCGCAAACAGCTCCACCACAAGTTCGCCCTGATCGACGACGTGGTGTTCACTGGCTCTGCCAACTGGAGCAAGGCGGCCTGGGAGAAGAACCACGAGGCAGTCCTGATCCTGAGCCCGCCCAAAGGAAGCAAGGTCTCGCCGCGCTTCGCCGAGGCCTACCGAGCGCGCCACGAACAGCTCTGGAAGGCCGCCAGGTAGGGCTCGCTCTGGAAGCCAGCCGCACAACCGACGCGCCCTCGTCGACGTCGCCTAGCCCTCGCGAACGCGCCCGTCGAGGCCAGCGCGCAGTCGTAGTCGCCGGCTCAGCCCCGCCGACGCGCGCGCTCCTTAGGCGCCTTGGCGCGCAGGTCGTCCGCGGATCGAGCAAGCTCGTGGGCGCCCGCTCAGTTGTCCCCAAGCCTCGGCCGTGGGGCGGACTCGGGTGGCCGTTGGATCTCCCTCGGGGCGCCCGCCATGGGGGGAAGAGGAGCCGGGAGGGGAATCGAACTCAGATCCCCCTCGACCAGGCAAGGCGACGCCTGCTCCTCACCGAGGTGCTGCCCGGCGTCCTCGACGACGAACGCCAGGGCGTCTATGTCGGAGGGGTCGAAGGCCACGCATTCCCCGGCTTGGACGCGGGTCGCGAGCTCGCCTCGGCTCCTTACGAAGTGGACCGATCGATCGCAGCGGTCGCAGTGGCGCTCGCTGCCGCCGAAGTCGATTATGGGGAGCGCGCACCAGTCGATATCGCACTTGAACTTGAAGGCGTAGAGCCGCTCGACCTCGTCGGTCTCGCCCGCCCGCCGGAGCCCGTGGTCGTAGGCCCGCGCAGCCTGGGGATCGGCCCGATCTGCCTCGTGGGCGCGCCGAAGCCTCTTGAGAGATTCGTCCATGTCCTAACCCCGCTCTTTCCAGGCTCACTCTAAGGGAGCGGACGAGCTCTTGCTCCCCTCCGCCCACTGCTCCTCGCGAAACAAGACGCGGATCTTCGCGTCGAGGAGGCTCGCTCAGAGAGAGCGAGCCTCGCGACGCTCCACCCGATCCCGGAGCGGGTCTGCTTCCCCCAACAGCCAGGCGCTGACCTCAGTCGTGATCGCCTCGAAGGGGAGCGAGCGCCCGGTCGCAAGCTCGCTGAGGCTCGACACGACGGAGGCCTGACTGTCGATGGAGTAGCTGGTGCTGTCCCAGCGACGAGCGAGGCTGTTCAAGACGGGCCGGAGAGCGTCGGCCAAGCTGAGGGTGTCGGCGGCGGCCTCAGCTGCGGCGAGGAGGTCGCCCTCGAGACGGCGGAGGCGGTCTCCCGTGCGGTCCGGCCAGAGCACTCGGCGCTCGAGGAGACCGACGGCCTCAGCGAGGGCTTCGGTCCCGGCCGCGGTGAGCCAGGGCTCGCTCGAGAGCGTCGCTGCGAGACAGCGCTGAGTGACCTCCAGCCCGAGAGACCAGTTGTAGGCGTAACCCGGGCCGTCGTCGAAGGGCAGGTCTTGAAGTGGGTTGTGCTGAACACCGACGAGCGCTTCGCTGGCAGCGTGCCCGACCGCAGACGCCGTTAGCAGGAGGTCCCGCTCCAGCTCGCCCACGCGGAGGCGCTCGGTCAGCCAGGCGACTTCAGCTTCGAGCGAGCCTGTCTCTCGGAAGCGGCGTTCGAGGTCTCGAAGGCGGGGGTCGCGCACGGCCGGAGGGTAGCGCGGCTCCTCTCCTCACGCTCGCAGCAGGGTCCCGCTCAGGTTCGAACTCGGCCTGCCGCCACCTCTCTTTGCGGCGAGTTAGAAGGTCGAGTCAGCGTCACCTCCCCCTCGACATTCAGCCTCTCGGCCGGGGTAGGCTGCTCGACCGGGGAGGCGTCAGTGGCCGATTCAGAGAGCTCTAAACCACGCAACGCTGGCCCTAAGCCCACGGGGAAGCCGATCGCGGGGAAGCCGA
>JAESQQ010000511.1 GCA_016765095.1 Planctomycetota bacterium
CCGCTCCGAGCGTCGCGCTCCCCCCCGAGCCCCGGCGTCCGTTTCTGGAGTCCAGGCGAGACGAGCTAGCCGAACTTCAGCGGGAGTTGACGCGAGTCCTCGACGACCAAGTTCGCCCCTCTCTCGCACCGCGTGAATTGCTCGAGGCCCAGGAGCGGGCCCTGCCAAGGGTCGCCGTCACACGGGCCGTTCGCGCGCGCCTCCTCGCGAACCTCGGTCGCGAGCGCGAGGCGCTCGAACTCCTCGCCCGCGCGAGTGAGGACCCCGTCCCCGATCCGACCTTGGCTGCGTATCGCGTGGAGCTGCTCCTGCGGGTCAGCAACAACAAGGCTGCGATCCAAGAAGGCGTCCGGCGGCTACGGGCTGTGGCCCAACCCGACACGGGGCCCGAGGCCTACTTCCGGTGTGTGATCAATCGCCGCGTCTCGCCAGACGAGCTGGTGCAGTGGACTCGCTGGTCCGAGCGCTTCGACGAGCCCTACCTGTGGGCGTTCTTGGCCCAGATCGAGGCGGGAAACGCCACAAAGCGCGGGGACGCCAAGGGCCTGGCGAGCGCGGCGGAGCACTGGCGACGCTACTTGAGGCTCGATCCTGGCGACGCGATCGCCCACTTCAAGTTGAGTGAAGCGCTCTACTACGGGCACAGCCTGACGCGCGATCCGCTCTTGATCCCGCAGATCAACGCTGCGCTCCGGCGCTCGCGGGACTTGGTCCCTCGTCCGGTGATGTGGTCATTCGTTGGTAAGAGCCAAGTCACGCTCGATCAGCGTCCCCGGGCCGCGATTCGTGAGCTGCGGGAGGCCATGCGTCGCGCGGAGCAGGCGGGAGAGGCCGGAGAGCGGGTTCGGGCTGGTGGCTGGCTCGTGGTGGCGTATCTCAAGGCCGGGCGAGATCGGGAGGCGGAGGAGCTGGCGGCGGGTCTGCGAGCCCCCTACACACGCGGTGTCTACCGGCAGCTGCGACGGGCGTTGCCCGAGGATCTCCGGCCGAGGCACGCCGAGCTCCTCAAGGAGGGGGTGCGATGAACAGGCGGGTCTGGCTGCTCGTGATCCTGGTCGCGCTCGCGCTCAGCGGCTGCGCTTCGAGTGGGTTCTCGCCGCTCGAGGCGGAGGAGCCCTGCGACGCGTGCCAGCGGGCCGCGCTCCCCGAGACGGGCTCGGCCTGGAGGGATGGTCGAGCGATCTGCGAGGAGTGTCGAGCGAGCGCCGTCGTTGATCTCGAGGAGGCGACCGGGATCTTGGAGGAGGCCCGCGAGGCGCTCGTGGATGCGATCGGGGCCGAGGTCGTGGTCGAGGTCGGCCTTCGACTCGCGGACTCGGAGGACCTCCTCGCCGCGGCGGGCGACTTGGCGCATCCCCGGCTGCGAGCCTTCTGCCAGATTCGCGAGACTTTCCAAGGCGAGACGCTCGTCAAGCGGACTTTCACGATCCAAGTCCTCCGCGCGCTGCCTGAGGACCTCCTCCGCGGGATCTTGGCCCATGAGCTGTTCCACGTCTGGCAGACCGAGGGGGGTGCTCCCGAAGACGCGAGGTCCGAGTGGCGCGAAGGGTCAGCCAACTGGGCCCAGTGGGAGGTCCACCGCGATCGGGGGGAGGACTTTTGGGCGATGCGAATCGAGCAGGATCCAGACCCGATTTACGGGGCAGGGTTTCGCAAGTTCCATCGCTTGGCGGAGCAGCTAGGCACTCCGGGGGTGCTCGAGCGTGTCTTGCATCGGCGGGGATTCTGAGGGATCTGGGGAGCCTCGCGAGAGGTCGCCCGCGGGGTCTAAGAACCTGGGATACTCCTCTCCGTGAGTGAGTCTGAGGACGAGCTGATTGGGCGGTGGGACGAGACCTTGGCAGAGGCCGGGCCGGGCGCCACGGCTGAGCTTTCCTTCCAGCCGCCTGGTTGGGGGGAGAGTCCGAGCGGGGGGGGATCCCAAGGGCTGCCCCACTTGACCTTCTCGGGCGATCTCGACGTGCCCAGCGGGGATTCCCACGGGGATTCCCACGGGAGCGGCTACGACAAGACTGTCCAGCTGCCCGACCTTGAGGCTTGGGCGGCGACCCAAGCGCCGCCCGATCCCGGCGACTCCAGCGCCCAGACGCTCGCGGGCGTTCCGGGCGGGACCTCGCGCTTGGCGGATGAAGAGCCGCTCTACACCCTCAAGGAGGTGATCGGTCGCGGCGGAATGGGCGTCGTGTATCGGGCCTGGCAGAGCAGCCTCCAGCGCTCGGTCGCGATCAAGCGACCGCTGGGGGTCACGAGCGAGGCCAGCAAGCGTCGGTTCGTCGCAGAAGCCGTCGCGACGGGACGCTTGGATCACCCAAACATTGTCCCGATCTACGACCTAGGGACCGACCCAACGGGTGAGGTCGTGCTCTCCATGAAGCTCGTGGACGGGCTCCCTTGGAAGACGATCCTGCACCCCAAGGAGCCTGAGGATCAGGCCCGGGCCGCTGAGTTCGACCTCGAGGCCAACCTCAGGATTCTGATCCAGGTCTGCAACGCGATCGCGTTCGCCCACAGTCGGCAGATCGTGCATAACGACCTCAAACCCGACAACGTCATGATCGGTGAGTTCGGTGAGGTCTTGGTCATGGACTGGGGCCTCGCGGTCCACATTGGCGACGAGGAGGAGGAGACTTCGATTCCCCACCGGACTCAACTCCAAGCTCCTTGCGGCACGCCGGCCTACATGCCACCCGAGCTTGCTGACGGCGACGGAGCGAAGATCGGCCCGTGGACCGACGTCTACCTGCTGGGGTCGATTCTCCACGAGCTGGTGACCGGCGTCGCGCCGCACTCTGGCAACACCATTCACGAGGTGATCGTGGCTGCGGTGCGCTCGGTGCCCAAAGAGTTCCCAGAGGACGTGCCCGCTGAGTTGGCAGAGATCTGCCAACGCGCCATGCAGCGGGCGCCGGACCAGCGCTACCAAGAGGCGATCGAGATTCGCGAGGCGATCGAGACTTACTTGACCCACCACGAGAGCCACGTGGCCGAGGCCGGCGCGACCGCGCTTCTGGAGAGCTGCGACCCGGCCAGTCTCTCCCACGAGCAGCTCTACGCCGTGCTGGGCGAGGCGATCGCGCGCTACGGCCAGGCGCTCGAACTCTGGAGTGAGAACGCCGAAGCCGTCGCCGGACGACGCCTGGCTCGTCTCCGTTTTGCAGAGTGCGCGCTCTCGAACGGAGACCTGGGGTTGGGTGAGGCTCAGCTGGGGTATCTGGACGCAGCGGACGAGGAGGGGCTCGCGATCAGGGGCCGAATAACGGCCGCCCGGGAGGATCGGGTTCGCGAGGAGAAGTCGAAGGGCCGACTACGACTCGCCCTGATCCTGGCCGTCGGCCTGTTCGTGGTCGCGCTCGTGGCTGGGCTCGCGCTCCTCCAACAAGAGACCGAGCGCACGGCCGACCAAGCGACGAGAGCCCTGGCCGCTCAGAGCGTGGCAGAGCGAGCCCAAGACGAAGCCGAGGCGGCCCGGAGCCTGGCCGAGGGCCTCGCCGCCCAGAGCCTTGTCGGTCAGGGGGACGCGCTCCTGACGGGCGGGCGACCTGCCGAGGCGACGCGGCGCTTTCGCGACGCGTTGAAGTTCTTCCGCACCCTGAAGCGCTCGTCGCTCTCCGCTGAACTCGGCCTCCTGAGCGCTCGGCAGCGGAGCGCGTCTGCCTTGATTCGTCACAGCGCCCACGTCGGGGCGGTCGCCAAGGTCGCCTTTGGACCCACGGGGCGGATCTACACCTGTGGTGGCGACGGGCGCGTCCTGGCGATCGATCCCCTCGGGGAGCCTCAGGAGTTGGCCCGCGGCCTGGGCCCCCTCACCGCGCTCGCGGTCAGCCCAGTTGGGAGCTGGGTCGCGGTTGGGGGAGTGGACGGGCGAGTGCACTTGATTCCCCCTCGGGGAGGTCCCCTTCGTTTCTTGGCCCAAGTTCCGGGCCGAATCGAGGTCCTCGAACCGTCATTCACGGGTCGAGCGCTCCTGGCGGGGACGAGCGAGCCGTACATGATCGGCTGGGACCTGCCAGCGGGGACTCAGATCCCAAACTTCCCCTCCCGGACTGACGTCCACCTCACGCCGGTGACGGGGATCGCGCACGGGAGGAACTACCTCTGGGTCGGGGACTCAGAAGGCCGCCTCGTCCGCTGGAACGCGATTCGCGGGAAGTTCGCGGGGGGAGGCGTGCACTGGGACTTCTCTCGTCGTTGGCCGCTCTACCTGCCAGAGGTCCCGATCCGCGCCATCAGGTTCGCGCCCCTTCAGCTTCAGTTCGCGTTCGCGATCGGCTCTCAGGTTCAAGTCTGGCACCACACGTCGCGCTTGGTCAACGAGCAGGGGCAGCCGTCGAACCCCAACAACTTCGTCGAGCACCTCCGCCTCGAGGGTCACCACGCGCCGGTCACGGCGCTCTCCTACGTGCCTGCGACGACTCGGCTGGTGACGGGCGGTCTCGACGGGCGGCTCTTGGCGTGGGACGTCTCGAGCGAGTCGACGGCGATCCGCTCGCTGCTCCCCAAGCGCTTGTCGCCGATCGCCCAGGCCTTCGCTGAGGAGCCGATTATCAGCCTCGACGCCAGCCCAGACGGCGCGCTCGTCGCGGCGGGGCACAGCGACGGGAGCGTCACGGTTTGGGATCTAGGGCTCGCGATTGGGCTTCGGAGCGGCGCGGAGCGATCCCGCCAACCATTGCTATTCGTCGAGCCCCCCGATCCACCCGCGCCCTTGCGGCGCCCCCGTCCTCGTTCGATTCGCGCGGACGTCCAACCGCCTCCCCTCAAGACGATCGCGCTCAGCCCGGACGGACTCTTGGCGGCGAGCGGGGCCCACGACGGGACCGTCACGATCTACGACGCCCAGGGAGGGCGTCGCTTGGAGCGCCTCAACTGGCACTCGAAGCCGATCCTCGCCCTCGACCTCAGCCGAGATCGGCTCCTGAGCGTGTGCGCGGACGGGTGGTTTCGAAGCTGGACCCTCGACTCTCTGACCCCTGTCAGCCAAGCGGCGGTCGGTTCGGCGACCACCGCGGCCGTCTCGAGCGGGGGAGACTTCCTCGCGCTCGGGCGCGCCGGCGGGGCGGTCGACGTGTTCGACGCTCGCACGGCGCGACCGGCCTGGAAGAGCCCCGGTGGCTCGGCTCCGACGGTGCTCGCCTTGAGCGATGACGGCACGGCGCTCCTCTGCGCGCGGGCCGACGGATCGGTCAGCTACCGCTCGAAGTCGGGGGCCAGCCTCTCGTTTAAGGCGAGCGAGCGCACGACGGCCTTGGCTCTCCTGGCTGATCGAGCGCTGGTGGGCGACGCTCGCGGACTGCTCCACCTCTACGAAGTCCCGTCGGGACGACTCATTGCCCAGCGGCGGCTCCATGGATCGGAGGTCCGCTGTCTGCGGGTCACCTCGCGGGAGATCTTCAGCGTCGGTGCGGACGGATCCTGGCAGCTGCACGAGTTGGCGGACTTGACGCCGATCCGCTTGTTTCGGCCGGAGCTCGAGACCGTTCACGCGATCGCGGTCGACGCGCCGGGGCGTCGGGTCCTGATCGGAGGGCGCGGGCTCGAACTCTGGGACCTGGGTCGGGTCCGCAAAGAAGACGCGCTGGCTGCGTCGTTTGCGAGTTCGCGGGGGCCCGAGCGAGAGCGCGCTTTGGGGCGCTCCTTGATTCACCGCGGGCAACTCGATCTCGGCTTGCCTCGCCTGGCCGAGAGCGACGAGCCCCGAGACGCGCTTCAGACCGCGCTCGGAGCCTGGGAGCTCGATCGCCTGGAGTTGGCCCACCGGGCCCTCTCGAGGGCAGACGGCGCGGCCCCGGATTATTACCTGTTTAGACTTCGCGAGGCGTTGGCGCGCGAGCGGAGCGAGCGCTGCAGCTACCTCGGCCGGGTCTCGGGTCGGGTGCGTGGCCTTTGGATCGCGCCCGACGGAGTTCGAGCCCTCAGCGCGAGCGAGACGGGAGAGATCGACCTCTGGGACCTGCGCAACGAGCGCCACGTGAGTCGAATCTACCTCCACTCCTCGAATCTGATTCGACTCTGCGTCGACGCCGCAGGCGAGCGCTTCGCGATCAGCGGCAATCGGGGGGGGCTCCAGCTCTGGCAGATCGAGCCGACCAAGCTGATTCGGCGCTGGCCCAAGGCCCACCGCGGGCAGCTGATGGGTGCTTGTTTTTCTGCCGACGGCAAGCTCCTCTACACCACGGCCTGGGCAAAGACCGTCCGAGCTTGGTCGACCGAGGACGGCTCCATGGTTCGCGAGATCGCGACGCCGAGGGAGTTCAACTCACCGAGCAGCCTGGTCGCCTCTCCTGACGGGAAGTGGCTGGCGGGGATCGACGGGAGGCGGACGGTCTTTCTCTGGCGGACCAGCGACTTCACGCTCAAGACTTGGTCCTACGCCAAACGCCGGGGGACGCTCCGAGGCCTGTCGTTTACGCCCGCAGGATTGGTTGGGTTTCTAGCCAGCGAGGGGGTCTGGGTGACGTATTCCCTCGAGGGTGAGCTGCAGCGGACCTCAGCACCGGGGCCCCGACATGGATACGGCGCGGCCCTCGACCCCAGCCAGAAGTTCGCGACCGTCGTGACGGCTGGACGTGGCGAGCACCCGGTCACGATTTGGAACCTAGAGACGGGCGAGGTCGTCGGTGGGTTCTCCACTTTGGAGGGGAACCTCGTCGTCGCCTACGGCTCGAATGGGACGATCCTGCTCGGGGGAATCCGCGGGCGGGTCACGCAATGGACTCCGCGGTGAGGCTCCGAGTTGGCTTGATCCTCCTCGCAGCGCTTCCGCTCGGGGCGTGCGTCGCTCAGCCGCCTCGCCTTGAGGAGCGCCACCTGCTCGCGAACCTTGAGCTGCGCGACGGCACCGGTCGGCTCTACTACCGAGACCTCACGATTCAAGAGGCGGAAGCCCTCGGTCCGGCTGTGGCCGACGTGCACAGCATGGTCGCCCATTGCCTCGGCTTCTCGCCGCCTCGCGCCGAGCTCGTTGTCTACGCTCAGGGGCGCGAGACGCTGGGCGCCGTTCGCGAGACGCGCTGTGACCTCGAGCGTGGGCGAAGCGGTTGGCAGATCGTATTCGCCTATCCCTATCGCGCCGACCAAGTCAGCCACTTGCTCGGGACCACCGGGCACGAGATGGCGGAGGCGACCGTCTTGCTCCGCGTGACTGCGAT
The DNA here is from genome assembly GCA_016765095.1 of Planctomycetota bacterium. Classification (GTDB taxonomy): domain Bacteria; phylum Planctomycetota; class J058; order J058; family J058; genus NORP233. Next base: position 7,149 of record JAESQQ010000511.1, read on the forward strand.
CGACCCCTACCTCCGTTGGGTTCACGACGGGATCGCCGACTTCGCCGAGCACGAAGTTCTTCGACGACAGGATCCGGCCGCCGCGCTCGACTCGCTCGGGAGGGCTCGGCGCTTGGTCGAAGAGCACCTCGGCGACGGCGAACTCTGGCTCGACCTCGCACGTTGGCGCCAGCTGGCCCCCTGGATCGTGCGCAGCCACCGCCTGCTCGGTCCGAACGAAGACAACCTCTCGCTCAAGGACGTCGAGGGGTCACTAAAACGGCTGGCGCGGATTCGAGCCGCCAACAAGGACCCGGATCGAGCGAGCGGGCTGGCCGAGCTCGAGGCGATTTTGATTCGCGCTCGTCAGATCCGGGAGCGTGGCTTCGCTCAGGGGGAGGCGCATGGCAGCGACGCGCGCGAAGGCGACTTGCTCGGGTATGCGCTCTCCTTCGCCTACTGGCTGGAGGTCGAGCGACGGGCGAGCGGCACGATCCGCGGATTCCTCGAAGGCCTGGAGCGACGTCGCGCCCGAGGGGACCACGTGCTGACCGGCGCAGAGGCCAAGGACGTGCTCCGAGCGGCGCTGGGGGCCCCGCCCCCCTCAGTTGCGCACTACCCGCTCGAGCGGGCGCTCTCGGTGATCAAGACCGAGGAGGCGCGATTGCAGGTGGGCAGGAAGTAGATCCCGCGCTCACGCTATTGGGTCGCAGGTTCGCCTTTGACCGCAGCGTTGAACTTGTATCCGACCCCGCGAACCGACGTGATCAGCTTGGGCTCGCTAGGAACGTCTTCGATCTGCTTGCGGAGCTGCACGATGTGGTTGTCGACGGTCCGAGTCGTGGGGAAGTTGTCGTAGCCCCAGACTTTGTCGAGGAGCTCGTTGCGCGAGATCACTCGACCCGGGTTCTCGACGAAGAGGCGCAGGATCTTGAAGTGGCGGGGCGAGAGGTCGAGGGCGCGATCGCCCTTGGTTCCCTCAAGGCTCTCGAAGTTGACTTGGACGTTGTGAAAAGTGACGTCGGAGAGCGGGTCCCCCGGCGGCTCGGTCCGGCGAAGCACGGCTTGGACCCGGGCCAGGAGCTCGACCACTGAGAAGGGCTTGGTGACGTAGTCGTCCGCGCCGAGCTTGAGCCCGCGCACCTTGTCTTCTTCACCCTTCTTGGCGGTCAGCATGATGATCCCGCCACGGATTCGGTTCTCGCGCAGCTTGCGGAGCACGTCGAAGCCCGAGAGCTTGGGCATCATGACGTCGAGCAGAACCAGGTCGGGGTCGCTGCTGAGCGCCAGCTTGAGCCCCTCCTGGCCGTCGCAGGCCGTCAGGACTTCATAGTCCTCAAGTTCAAGTGTGTCCTTGATCCCGTCACGAATGGCGGGCTCGTCCTCGACCACGAGGATCTTGCGGACTGGGGTCTCGACGATGCTCACGGGATCCTCCGAACGGTCTTAGCTGGAATTCTACGCTCGGGAGCGTGGAGGGTGCAGGCTAGCGAGCGGGCTTCTTGCCGAGCCTGACGCGGACGGTCTCGAGGGTCCCGTTGCGCAGGACGCTCAGCTTGATCGTCTGATTGACCTTGCTCTTGGTCAGGAGCTTGATCAGGTGGGGGACGTTCTTGACGTTGGTCCCGTCGAACTGGCGGATCACGTCGCCCGTCTGGAGGCCTGAGCGCGCGGCGGGGGAGCCCGCCACGACCTCTTCGACCTCGGCTCCACCACGCTCTGGCGAGGAGAGGCGAACACCGAGGTAACCGCCGGTGCGGTTACGGCCGGCGGACGACCTCGAGGAGCGGTCGCGGGCCTCAAGGGTCACTTGGAGCGCGACCTCACCGCCGTCGCGCTTGACGACGACGTTGATCGAGTCGCCGGCGGGGTAGGTCCCGACGATCCCCTCGAAGCGGCGCGAGTTGTGGACAGCCCGTCCACCCGCTCGCACGATCTTGTCGCCGTTTCGGAACCCGGCCGCCGCAGCGCCCGACCCGGAGCGGACGCGCCGCACGAGGGCTCCAGTCCCGCCGGCGGGCGTATCTTCCATTGACAGCCCGCGGACGACGCCGTGGCCGACCTTGCCCTTCATGAGCTGAGGCATGAAGGCCTTGATCTGGTTGGTCGGAATCGCGTAGCCGATCCCGGTGTTGGAGCGGGTCCCGAAGCGGACCGCGATCCGTCCGTTGATCCCGAGCAGGCGGCCTTGGAAGTCGATCAGGGGGCCGCCGGAGTTGCCGGGGTTGATCGCGGCGTCGGTCTGGATCGCGTCGCTGTAGCCGCCTTGGTAGCGGTGAGTGGCGCTGATGAGACCCACGGTCACGTTGGGGGTCCCGTCCTTGGAGAATCCGAACGGGTTTCCGAGCGCGATCACGGCCTGGCCGACTTGGATCGCGTCCGAGTCACCGAGCTTCACGTAAGGGTAGGGGCCGCTCTTGACGAGCTTGAGGAGCGTGATGTCTCCCCGGGGATCAGTCCCCAGGATTTTGGCGCGTACGAAGACTCCGCCGGGTCGGGTCACGATCCAAGTCGAGCCGACCGGACGCGAGCCCGCGACGTGGTGGTTGGTCAGGATCAAGCCGTCGGCCGAGATGATCACGCCAGAGCCGCCGCCGATCGCCACGAAGGCTTGGCTGACCTTGGCTATGACTTTCATGCGGGCGGCCTCTTGGGCCTTGGCGAGGGTGACGTCGGCGTCGCTGGATTGCGCCCAGGCCGGAGCGGCGACGAGCGTTAGAGCGAGGAGCGAAGTGCTGAGGGTCCGTAGGTTCATGGGGAGTTCCTTTCCTTGCCTTACTTCTTCTTCTCGTCTTCGGGGCGGGTTCCGAGCTTGACCGTGAAGTCCATCTCGTCTCCGTCGCGTCGCACCGTGACAATGATCTCGGCACCGACGCCTAGCTTGAGGATCTCTTCGACGAGCTGAGCGAAGTGCTCGATCTTGACGCTGTTGAAGACGGTGATCACGTCTCCTTCTTTGATCCCGACTTTGGCGGCAGCAGTGCCCTCAATGATCCGGCCGACGCGGACGCCGTCGCCGGTGTAGCGCTGGTCGAGGCCGATCCCGAGGAACGCGCGGGGGGGCGCCTTGAACACTTTGCCGCGGGCCAGCGCGTCCAGGTTGGGCAGGAGGTCGACCACGAGCGCGCCGAAGCCGACGCCCGAGGATTGGCCTTGGCTCGCCTTCTCGCTGTGGCGAACCGCGATCCCGACCAAGTTTCCCTCGAGGTCGACCAGGGCCCCGCCGACGTTGCCGTAGCTCGTCCGGCAGGAGTGGGTGAAGGCCATCGCTCGTTCGCGCTTGAGGCCGCTCACGATTCCGCGGGTGACCGTCAGGTTTCCTTGCTCGCTGCGCCCGAGGAGCATTAGGGTCCGCCCCGGCAGGGCGGGGGAGGTCGCCTTCTTGAGCGGCTTGAGCGCGCCCTGGTCTTCGACCTTGAGCAGAATGACCCGCAGCCCTTCGTGGCGTCCGACTCGCTCGGCTGGATAGCGTTTGCCGTCGGGCCCGCTGACCTCGACCGCTCCGTCGCCTGCCAGAGTCCACATGGACGTCGCGACGAGGCCAGGAGCAATCACGACTCCACTGCCGGGGCCGTCGGGGCGGGCGAAGTAGCCAGGCGGAACGTAGCCGCGGATCCCACGCATTGCCTTCTCGCCGGGCGAGAGGTCCTTGGGCCCGTAGTTGTTGCGCTTGACGTGAATCGAGACCACCGAAGAGGCCGCCTGGGAGGCAGCTTGCACGACGGCGCGGTCAACCGCTCCCAGCGTGGCTTGGGTGTCCTCGAGGAGATCGGGGCCCGCGAGCGCAGGCCCGGCGAGGGCCAGCGAGAGCAGCACAGAAGTCAAGGGTCGCACGGAGACCTCCTTTGCGCGGCTCAGGGCCGCAGGGTCAGTCAGTCAGGTTGTGGGGGACGTTTCGCGGACGGGGAGGGAGAGGGGCTGGGGCTGGGCTATGCGGCCCCAAGTGGTTAGCGGGCGCCGATCACGACGGGAACGTCGTGCTGCCAGCCGTCACGCTGAATGCGGAACACCATCTTTTGGCCGGGGCTCTTGGCGCGGAACGCGCGCACGAAGTCCTCGACCGTCTTGAGCGCCTTGCCGTCGACTTTGATCAGGACGTCGCCCTTGCGGATCCCGTAGCGGTCGGCGGGGCCTTGAGCCTTGACGTCGTCGACTTTGAGCGGGCCCTTGCCAGCTGAGTCGTCGAGGGCGAGGCCAATGTAGCTCCGCTTGCCAGTGGCGGGCCGAGGGGCCTCGACGCGAGGGGCAGGGGTCAGCTTGGGCGTGACCTTGGTCGCGCCTTCGCCCGGGCGGCGGGTGAGGCGAACCCTGACCGTGCGGACCTGGCCGCTGCGGCGGACGCGGAACGCGACGGTGTCCTTGGGTCCGAACTGGCCGACTTCAGCGATCATGCCGGCTGAGTCAGTGACCGTCTTGCCGTTGACGGCGAGGACTTCGTCGCCCTTGCGGAGGCCGTCGCGCTGGGCGGGTGAGCCGGCGAGGACTCCGTCAATGATCGGCTCGCCGCCGTCGCCTTGGGTCAGGTAGATCCCGAGGTAGCCGCGCTCCTTGGGGGCGGGCAGGGCTGAGCGGGGCGCCGCGCGGCGAGTCGCGGGGGCCGAAGCGAGGGTCATTTTGAGGGCCTTGCGCCAGCCGTCTCGGGTGATCGCGAACTGGATCGTCTGACCGGACTGCGACCGCTTGAGGTACGGGATCAGGACTTGGGAGCCGCTAACGTCGTTCCCGTTCCACTCAATGATCAAGTCTCCCTGGCGGAGGCCTGCCTTGGCGGCGGGGCTCCCGGGGGCGACGTCTTGAATTGCGGCGCCGTTGTTACCGGTGTCGGAGTCTTCGAGGTAGACGCCAACGTAGCCGGGGGCGGCGATAGCGGTTGCCGAGAGGCAGATCACGGCAGTGGCCGCGGTCATGAAACGGGAAAGAGTCATAGGAGGACTTCTTTGCTGAGCGAGGGGTTGTTGCTTGGAGCCGGGGGCGCTTAGGGGCGCCGACCGAGTTGAACTTTGACGGACTTGCTCCAGCCGTCGCGCTCGACCTCGAGGGTCACGCGTTGGCCGGGGCGGTAGCGGGAGAACAGGCCGGCGAACTGGTCGACGGTGGTCAGGCGCTGACCGTTCATGCTCTTGATCAGGTCTCCCTTGCGGAGGCCGGCCTTGGCCAACGGTCCGCGGGGCGAGAGCTCGGCGACCAGGATCCCGCTGGGACCGTCTTGGATCGAGGCTCCGAGCCAGGCGCCGCCGCCGGCGCTCGGAGTGGGCGTCGGACGGGTCTTGGGCTGGGGCGGGGTCTTCTTGCCGCGCTCGCCGAGGACGATTTTGAGGCCGAGTTGACGAGTGCCGCGAGCGACCATCAGGGCGACCGTGCTGCCCGCGCGCTTGGAGCGAAGCGATTTGCCGAGCTGCTCCTTGGAGCTGACCGAGCGCCCGTCGACCGAGAGGATTCGATCGCCAGAGCGCAGGCCGGCGGCGTCGGCGGGGGAGCCGACGACGGCGCCCTCGATCAGGACGCCGGCGCCCGTGCCGTTGGAGTCGGGCAGGTAGACCCCGAGGTAGCCCTGGGCGGCGCTGGGAGTCGGGCGGGTGGGGGTCGGACGGGTCGGAGTCGGACGGGTCGGACGGGAAGTCGATTGGCTCCAGGCGAAGGCGATTCGCTTGGCGCCGCCGTCGCGGATCACGACGGCCACGACGCGCTGGCCAGCCTTCAGGCCGCGAAGCACAGCCCCGAGGGCGTCGAGGGTTGCGGTCCGCTTGCGGGCGATCGCGATCAGGAGATCGCCTTTGCGGAAGCCGGCCTTCGCGGCGATCGAATTGGGAGCGACCGCAATGACCATCAGGCCGCGGCCGGACTCGCCGGCCTCAACCTGGAGGCCGAGGCGGGGTCGCTTGGCCAGGGGAGTTGGGACGCCTGAGAGGGAGGGGAGCCGAACCGAGATCTGCTTGCCAGCGCGGAGGAGGTGCATTTGGGTCGCGCCCGCAGTCTTGAGGCGGGCCATGGCGGAGCCGAGGTCGTCCATGGTGCGAATCTTGAAGTTAGCCCAGCGAAGGATCACGTCGCCGACGCGGACTCCACCCTTAGCGGCTGCGGTGTTTGGGCGAACCTCGATCACTTCGAGGCCTGGGGCACCGTTGGCGCGCTCCTGGACGCGCACCCCGAGGGTCGCTCGCCGAGGGCGCGGGGAAGGTCGGATCGGGGAAGGTCGGGCCGCGCTGGGGCCGCCGAAGTTGAGAGTCAAGCGACGAGCACGGCGCTCGCGAATCACCATTAGCTGGGCCTTCTGGCCGGGGCGGTAGCGGGCCAGGATTCGACCGAGGTCGTCGCCGGTCCGAATCCGCTGACGCCCGACGGCGACGAGGACGTCGCCCTTCTTGACACCCGCTGCTGCGGCCGTGCCGTTGGGACGAACCTCAATGACCTCAAGGCCGGGGCCGTTTTCGCGCTCTTGCACGCGCAGGCCGAGGGAGACTTTGCTCTTGGCGGCCGTGGGCGCGCGCTTGGGGGTCGGGCGGGGCCTGGGCTTGGGGGTTGGTCGCTTGGCGAGCGCAGTGACGTCAGCGCCATCACCGAGCACGATTCGAATGTTGCGGGTGGCCGACCCGCGGCGGACGCGGGCTTGGACCACCGCACCGGAGGGGAGGTTGCCCAGCTCGCGAGCCACGTCGTGGGTGTCGTAGACGCGCTGGCCGTCGATCGCGAGGAGGAAGTCGCCGACGGCGACCCCAGCGATCGCAGCGCCCGAGTCTCCTACAACCCGTGAGACGCGGAGTCCTTTGAGGGCAGCCTCGCCACCCGTCCGCTCGAGGGCGACTCCGAGGAGGCCCTTGGAGAGGGGGCGGCCGGCGATCAGGCGGTTGATCCCGCGCTTGACCTGCTCGGCGGGGATCGCGCCGCCGAGCCAACGGCGGGTGGAGATATTGCGAGTGATGACGCCGATCACTTCACCCTTGGCGTTGAGGAGGGGTCCTCCAAAGGAGCCTGGGTTGATCGAGGCGTCCGTCTCGAGGAGGGGTCCGCGGTAGGTCCCGAGGCGGGAGCGCTGGATCGTGGTCACGACGCCCTGGGAGAACGAGGCTTGGCCGTCGAGGCGGAGGCTGTCGAAGCAGTTGCCGAGGCTGAACACGGTGTTGCCGGGCGCGAGCGAGGTCGAGTCTCCCCAAGAGAGGCTCGGGAGGGTTCCGCCGAAGCGGGCCGCGATCGCGCGGGGCTTCTCGAGCTTGAGGAGCGCGGTCCGATTGACCGGGTCGATTCCGACCACCTTGGCCCAGCCCTTGGCGCCGCCGTGGAAGTAGAGCCGGATTCGATCGCGGCCTTGAACGAAGCGCGCGTGAGTGACCACGTGGCCGTCGGCCGAGATCACGAACCCGGTCGTGCGGGCTCGGCTGTCGAGGATGTTTTCGCCGGCCGAGCGCTGGTTGTTGAGGAAGCCTCCGCCGCGTCCGACGCGATGGTCAAGGGCCACGACGGCGGCTTGGGCGCGCTCGGCCATTTTGCGGACGTGCTGCGCACTGGCTGGGGCCGCGGTGGCGAAAGTGACTGCAAGGGCAGCAGTTAGGGCAAAGCAGCGGGGGAGGCGGGGCATTTTCCACTCCTGGGCAACCGGGATTGGTCCCTGGGTTGCGACTTGTCTCGACGACCCCCTTTACGAGAACTACTAGCTGGGTGTTGGGTGACGAGAGAAACGACTAGTAAAGAGAGTGTAATGACGGCCTCGCGCCGCAGCCTGACCTGGCTGAGCGCGATGGCATGCGGGGTCGCGATTACGCTGGGTCCGGGCGTCTTGGGCCAGAACTGGGACGATCGTGAGACGGTTTGCCCTGATGTGGGCGTTTTGCCCCTCGTTCGCTACGACCGACTGCTGGTGGACGCCGATACCGCCGATTGGGAGGCTCTCGCGGCCGATCACGGTCTTGGGATCGAGACTCGACTCCCGGATCTGAACGTTTTCGTGGCGGTTGTTAGGGGAGAAGAGCGCCAGGCATTGGCAGCCGACCCCCGAGTTCGCAGTCTGAGCGAAGACACTCCCTTCGAGATCGCCGGCGCCTGTTGCGGGAGCGACGAGGCCAGCTTGGATCCGGCCGCGCTCGACCGCGCTCACGAGGAGTTGGCGAAGACCTATGGCGCGCTGCGTGCGCTCCCGCAGCGCCGGACGGTGCTGCTCGCCGTCCTGGACACGGGCCTCGACACGACCCACCCCGATCTGGGCAATCACCAAGCGGGACGCTCGTTCGTTCCAGGCAGCCTTTGGAATAAAGACAGGAACGGACACGGGACAGCCATGGCGAGCCTCGCCGCCGGCGGGGCTCACGGCGAGCACGAGCACGGCGAGCACGAGGGCGGAGAGCTTCAGCTGGGCGTCGCTCCCGCGGCGCGAATCCTCCCCGTTCGGGTCGCTGACGATCGGGGTCGAGCACGGGCCTCTCAAGTCGCTGCCGGGATCGCCTGGGCGACGAACCAGGGAGCCGACGTGATCCTGATCGCGCTCGGATCGCGCCAGCGGAGCGCGATCGTCGAGTCTGCGGTCGGCTACGCCGAGGAGCGTGGCACTCTGGTCGTCGCGGCCGCCGGAAACGAGAACACTCACACCGAGCGCTATCCCGCTGCAGATCCCCGCGTGATCGGGGTCGGCTCGCTCGACCGCGACGGTGGGCTCGCGATCACGACCGCCTTTGCGCCCTCGACCGACCTCCTGGCCGTGGGAGTCAACCAATTGGCCGCAGTCCCCCAAGGTCGCCACGCGCACGTGACCGGGACCAGCGCCGCCGCTGCTCGCACCGCGGGCCTCGTGGCGCTCGCCAAGGCGACTCGGCCGCAGTTGGGGCCGGGCCTCTTGCGGGGTCTCCTTCGCGGCGCACGCCGTCCCCTGTTCAGCGAGCCTGACTTGGCCGCAGCCTTCTCAGCGGGGCCTCTCGACCTCGACGCTCTTCGCGAGGCCTTGGCGACTCCCGCTCCCCTCCTGAGGCTGAGCGCTCCGCACGTGTTCCCGACCCGCGCTCGGGCCGGAGCGTCGATTTCGCTCCAGGTCGCCGTCACCAACGACGGGCTCCGCGACTCCGAGTCCACGACGCTCACGATCCAGACCGGCGGGGATCGGCTCGAGGCCGTGGTGCCTGCCCTCGCGCCGGGTGCTCGTCATCTCGTTCGGCTCGAGGCCCAAGCGCGGCCGGGTCGGATCAGCTTCTCCTGTGCGGACTCCAGCGTGGAGTGCAGCCTGGGCCTGCAAACGACCGAGACCTTCCGGGATCGCGCGATCACCGCGGTCAGCCTCGAAGGTCGCCAGCTCGTCGTCTCGCTTGTGGGACGGGGATCGACGCCCATGGGAGGCGCGATTCGGGTCAGCCTTGGGGAGCGCGACTTGGGGAGCGCGAAGGTCGCGGCGCTGGCCGCTGGCGAGGAGCGCACGCTGCTAATCCCGTTCGACGCCGCGCGAGTTCCGAGCGGCGTCCAACAGGTTCGCGTCGGCTTCGTCGAGGCGGACGACGTGGTCGTCAGCGACGCGGCGACTCTCGATCTATGTCTTCGGCCGGAGCGGACGGCTGACCTCACGACCCAGTATCAACAGAGCGGCCTCGTCAACGTCGTGAGCGACGCCCCCTGGCGGATCGCGCCGGGTCGGAGCTGGGTCCCGGTGCTCGTGTTCGTGCCCGAGAAGGGGGACCTCGACCCCAACACTGCGCTTGAGCTGACCCGGGTCCGCCTTCAGGTGCGGGAGGTGGGTTCGCTCGCAGCGGCCCCGGACGTGATCTATGACGACGTCGTGGGCAGCCCGACGATCGCCCCGCAGGGCTTGGTGATCCTCGAAGAGAACGGTTTTCCTCAGACCCTCGCGGGGAACGGGGTCGGCGCCCCAGACCTCCGTCTGTTCAAGCACCAGCCGGTCTCGGCACCGGGTCGCTACGCGATCTTGCGGGTCCCGCGGGCAGCGTTCGGGGTCCCCGCGGCGTCTGCTTGGGACGAGGTTCGTTACCTCGAGGTGATCACCGACTGGCGGTTGATTCGCGGCTTCTTGAACTCGCCTCGGACCGTCAAGCGGGGTCAGGCGAGCAAGGTCATGGAGATCCGATTCGCGGCCAACGCGCGTCCGCAACTCGCGGGCGGCGGCGGCTACTACGACGCTCACGTGCACACCGTGGCGGAGTGGTATCAGGACCAAGCCTTCGACGTCCTCGCGCCTCGCAAGAATTGGGGTGGGCCGCTGCCGATGCTGGCCGAGTCGGCCTACGCGATCGGAATGATCGACTCCTTGACCGGCGTCAAGGATCGGGTGATCACGACGGACCACAACACCTTCTACGCCGACGGCGACACCTTCCGCGACCGTCCGCTCTGGGGTCCGACGAGCGTCGGGGCGTCGGCTGGCCTGAGCGAGTGGGACCGAATGGGGGAGCTGTTTGGGATCACTCGCGGGGAGGAGGTCGCGTTTAAGGGCGAGAGCAGGATCAACGCGCTCCTCAACCTGCCGGTCGGCGCGCACGCCTTGACCTATCGGGCCCGCCACGTCGAGGGTCCCTGGCATGGGGGGAGCGACATTGCGCGGACCCTGGGCGACTCCTCGGCTGACCTGACCCTCAACGAGGTCATTCGTCAGCTGGCGCAGACCTCGCCCCGCGAGAACGCCAAGGCCGCGATCTACGCCGCACACCCCTTCGCTGGAACCAACACCTGGACCGAGGACCACCTGGAGATCGCGTTCGAGCGAGATCCGAACAAGCGGACCGATCGAACGGTCAAGCTCGGCGAGCGCGGGTTTATCACCAAAGGGCTTCAGATCTGGAACGCTGACTTCGGGCGGCACCAGTTGCCGTCGAACTCGATCAACTTCGACGTGGTGAACCCCTACACGAACACTCAGTTCCTTCAGGGGAACCCGGACTGGGATCGGGAGTTGATCACGGGCCTCGAGCGCTGGCACCGCGACACGGCGCGCCTCATGGAATACGAGTTGAAGGGCCTTCCCGGCGTTCGCTTCCCCCGCAAGATGTTCATTTCGGCAGGCAGCGACGCGCACGGCGACTTCAACATGACCGAGGACCGCCTGACGACCATGTTCGACGTCAAGTCGTCCTTCCTGCTCGACAAGAGCGCGTTTGGACGCGTCATGACCTACTCCCTCCCGCCCACGGGCGCCCGGGCCGGGAACGAGGAGCGCCTCGAGGCCATGCTGGACGGAAACTCCGTCCTGACCGACGGCCCCCTGCTGCGGATCGACCTCGACGCCGAGGATCGGTTCGACGCTCGGACCCTTCGCTGGACCGAGTTGGCTCCGGCCTATCGCGACGCTGACGGCCGGATCGGCGGGGGCGGGGCCTTCGACGGAATGGGTACAGCGCTTGTGCGACGCGGCTCCCCCAACGCTCGGATCGGCTACCAATACTCGACGACACCCGAGTGGGGTGAGATCAAGGCGATCGCGCTTCACCGGACGTCGAGCGGGGACCCGAGCGTGTCTGGCAAGCGTCCCTCAGGGGCCCCCTACATAGAGCCTCGCGGTTGGCTCGAGGCCCGCGGCGCGGACGTGCTCCAGAGCGAGGCCCTCAACCCCTTCGAAGAAGGCACGATTCAGACCCCGACCGCGATCAGTGCGGCGGCTTACACCGGCGGGGCGATCTCGCCGGGCGTCGACGACGCTCGCTGCCTCACCAATGCGATCTGGGCGATCCCCTTCGACGCCGAAGCGGTCGTGGGCGTGATCACCACAGGCGCAGACGGCAAGGGATCGATCGCGCCGGGCCAGTTGGTGGTTCGGTTCGACTTCGACATGAGCCTGGAGCCTGCGGACTACCGGATCGAGATCAAGGCGCTCAACGCACAAGGCGAGTCGAGCGAGGGCACGACGGGACCGATCGACGTCCTCGTCCCGGCGAGCGGGAGCGGCTGGGCCGGCCGCCCTGGCTTCCAGAGCGGGAGCTTGACCGTCGTCAACCAGCGCTCGATCCCGCTCGATCTCGACCGGTTCGGGGGCCTGGACGAGGTCCGCTTCGTGATTTACTTCTACGACGCGCCTCGCGATCACTTCGGCAACGAGCTCAATCGGATCGCGTTCACGTTCGACGTCTTGGGGCAGGGAGCGGGCGGCGGAACGGGTCCTGAGTTGGATCGCGCCGGCGCGACGACCGCTGCCCCCGCGACGGTTGTTGCCAGTGGGACGACGAGCGGGAGCGGCGGAGGCGGCGGCTGCAGCTTGAGCACGGCCGACGATCCCAGGGCGCCTTGGGCTGCGCTCCTTCTCTTGCTCACGGTCCTAGCCGGCTGGCGCCGCCTGGGCGCGACTACTCTTGGCCCAGCTGCCTGAGCCTGGCCTTGGCCCGCCGGGAGACCTCCGGGTCTACGCTCTTCGCGGCGCGGCGATACCAACGGAGGGCTTGGGGTAGGTCTTTGAGGTAGGGCACCCCAGAATGCTCGCCCTGCCCGCGGAGTCGGACGACGTGAGCGCTGCTCCATTCCCAACCTCACCGGCAAGTCGACGTGCCCGCCCTCGAGGGCTTCGTAGAGCACCTCGGAGACCCGTGCCGAGAGCCTGTGGACTTCGTCAAGAAAGAGCTCTCGCTCTGACTAGGGGAGCTCGACCGCTGGTGCACCCGCGCCATGCGTTCTCAGATCA
>JAESQQ010000512.1 GCA_016765095.1 Planctomycetota bacterium
GCAAGGAGCCACGAACCATCCCGGATCTCGACGCTGCGATCGCAGACGCAGCTGGGCGCGTCACTCGTAGCGACGCGATCGGTTGGTTTCAGCACGCGGGATATCAGATCAACCGATGAGCGCTGTGAGACGGGCCCCAAGGGGTGATGGGTGGCGCTCTCTGGACGGCTGAGTGTCTCACGAATCGGCTAGCCGACCCGAATGGTTGCCGGAGCCAGCCTTGGTTCCACGGGTCGACTTCGTCCGGCATCTCTAGAGCCGGGGTGTCTCGATCATGGAGGGTCACACACCGAACGTCTGCGCTGGCCCCAAGATCCCCAGCGTGACCCTCCATGAGCGTGGCACCCCGGCTAGAAAACCGAGAACACGGCGCCGTGGAAGGTCTTGTCCGAGAACCCGGCGCGGATTCCGTAGAGCGCGCGGCGGAGCTTGAGCAGGAAGTCGTCCAGGTTTCCGAGCGTGTCCTCGACGTCTTCGCGAGCAGACTCGCCGGACTGGGCCTCACGGAGGCGGCGGAAGGTGGCCTCGATCCCGCTCAGGGCTTGGCGAACGTTCTCCCCAGCTTCGGGCGAGCTGAGCGTGCCGAGGAAGCCCTCGCCGCGGTCGGCCTCGGCGGTCAGCTGCTCGACCTCCTTGACGGTCTCTCGGAGGGCGTCGACTTCGGTTGCGCTTGGATCCACGAGTCGGCCCAGGGTCCCCTCGTGGCGACGGGTCTGCTTCCATGACGTGGACGTGTCCGCGATCAGGGCGCGGGCGCCGTTCGCTGCACCGGGGTCTGCCAGGAGCCGGCCCGCGGTCCCCTCGCCGCGATTGGCCCTGCGGAACCCGGTCCGGAGCTGGGTCATGGTGCGCTCGAAGCTCTCGAGGGTTTGCGCCGCGATCAAGTAGCTCTGACGGCTGAGCATGCCCTCCTTCGCTTGGCGGACCTCGAACTCCGCCAGCCCTCGGTCGATCTCCTCCCAGGTCCGGGCCAGCTCCTTGAGGCCAGTCCGGGTCTCCTGATAGCGCGCCTTGCTGAACAGAAGGGTCCCGATCACGTTCCCGTCAGGGTTGAGCGCCCGCTTGGTCTCGCGGGCGAAGTCGTCGAGCTGTCGCTTGAGCTCCTTCTGTCGGCCCCGCGCCGAGCCGCCGCCCGAGATCGTGATCGACTCGCGGAGGGTGCCGAGCGGCACCTCGGGCCCTTTGATTCGCTTTACGGTCAGGACCGAACTCGGACTGACTTCGTAGTCAAACACGGCGTCACAGCCAGAGCAGCGCCGAGTCCGCCCGTCGCCCGTCTCCCGGCTCAGTCCTCTGATTTGCTTGGACCTCTGGGCTTCCTTTAGCTCGAGCACGACCTGGTCCCCGATTTGATCGCAGCGGGAGCAGGGCTCGCCGAACCGGCCTGAAGTGGGGTCGCCTGGGGCGATTTCGATCGCGACCCGCCCGAGCGCGTTGCGCGGCACGATCACGATCCGGCGCTTCTTGTTGTAGAGCGTGAGCTCGCCGTCGATCTGGAGCACGACACTTTGGCGCGCCTCGAAGAGCTGGATCGACTTGACGCGACCAATTCGCGCGCCCTGAAGCTGGACCGGGTCCTTCTTCTTGAGGCCGCCGACGTCCTTGAACTCGACGGTGATCTCGTTCCAGCTCCGCAGCTCGTCTCGCTTGAGGTAGGCCCAGTAGTAACCCACGAGCGCGACGCCGAGCGTGGTCACGACGGTCACGACGAGGGCGGAGCGGAGCTTTTTGCCTGCGGTGCTGGACACAATTGCCTTGCGGTCGCGCTTAGAAGGCCGAGAACACGGCGCCAATGAAGGCGTTGATCGGGGCTTGCTCGCGGAGGTCCTCGATCGAGTCGCGGAACTCAACGACCAGGGACTCGAGCTCTTCGGAGACCCGGACGAGGCGATCGCGGAGGGACTGATCGTGGACCAAGAGGCCGAGCGTTCCGCCTTGAGGGTCGTCTATGGCGCCCGTGATCGAGGCCAGGTGCTCGAGGCTCTGGCGGGCGTTCTCACCGGACTCCTCCTCGAGGAGCACACCCAGGAGACCCTGTCCCTCGTCGACCTTGGACGTGATCGATTCGAGGTTCTCTGCCGTCCCGGCGGCGCCCTCGTAGAGGCGGTCGTCGTGAACGAGCTTGCCGAGGGATCCCTTGCCCTCAGCCACGGTCCCCGTCACGGTCTTGACGTCGGTCACGATCCCGCGCGTCGCGGCGGTGATCTCTGGGTCGTCGCTCACGAACACCCCGAGCGCGCTCTCGCCGCGATCGGCGCGGGCCACGATCGCGCCCACGTTTTCGAGGGCTCCGCGGCCGGCCTTCATGGCTCCGTTGAGGTCCTCCTCGAGCGGGCTCCCCTCCTGGAGCATGCCGCCCACGATTCCATCGCCGTCTTCGACACGCTCTAGGATTCGGTCCAGGCGCTGGGCGGCGCTCGACATGCTGCTCGCGACCTTGCTCAAGTGCTCGCCGCCCTCTTCGCTGTTGATCAGGTAGCCCAGCGCGCTGTTGTCTTTGGTCAGCTGCTCGCTGACGATCTCGAGGTTGGTCAGGATCGCGGTCACGCTGTCGGTGTTCGTCTCGACGAGGGTGTTGAGGGTTTGGAGCAGCTCGCCCTGAGCCTTGCCCTGAATCACGTCTTCCTCTTGAAGGTCGGCCAGGGTCTTCTTCGTGAACGAGGTGTGCGGGCCCCTGGGTCCGTCGCTGAATCCGCGATTGATCTCGACCACGCGCCCACCGAGGGGGGAGTAGGGGACGACGGTCACGCTGTCCTTGTCGTCGGCTTTGTCTTTGTAAATGTCGACCTCGGCCGCGACCTCGATCACGACACGGATCTTGGTCCCCTTGGGCGTGATCTCGATCACCTCGCCGATCTCGAGGCCCTCGACGCGAACCCCGTCTCCGTTCTTGAGCCCATAGATCTGCTCGAAGTCGACGACGTAGAGCTTGGTCGGCCCGAAGGTCACCCCGCTGCTCAGGATCGTGTAGCTGCCGGCCAGGAGGACGCCAATTACAAAGGCCAAGCCGACCACTATCTCGGTGACGGTCCTATTCACGGGGCTCCTCCTGCGAGGCTGGGGCGCTCGGGGTGGGGTTGTCTGGTTCGAGTTCGGTTTGGCTCGCAGCGTGGCAGTCCTCGGACTGCCCAGCGTCGAGCTGGGTCGCAGGCGGGAGGGCAGGCTCAGCGGCCGGGGCGCGACCCGACGCTTCGGCGGTCCGCTCGGAGCGCGAGGGCACGTCCGGCCCGGGGACCGGTTCGACCTCGGGGAGCCCAATGTCGTCGCCCGAGATCAAGGCCTCGGAGTCGAGCGCATTCATGAGGCCGCTCTTGCGGAGCCGCTTCGACTCGCGACCTCGGTCGAGAGCGACCTCGGTCGAGAGCCCACCCACGAACTGCGCCACGTAGGGGACCTTCGAGGTCTGGATCTCCTCGGGCGTCCCGAACTGAACCAGCTTCCCCTCGTGGAGGACCGCGATTCGATCGGCGGTCCGATAGGCGCTGGCCATGTCGTGGGTCACTATGATCTGGGTCAGGCCCAAGCGAGCCTTTAGTTCGTTGACCATTTCGTCGACGACGGCCGTCGAGATCGGGTCGAGGCCCGAGGTCGGCTCGTCGTAGAGGATCACCTTGAGCGACTCCTCCATCACGACCGCTCGGGCCAAGCCGGCTCGCTTGACCATTCCGCCCGAGATTTGGGTCGGGTAGAGGTCGCGGGCGTGAGGGATCGAGAGCAGCTCGAGTTTTTCCATGACGCGGCGCTCGATCTCGGGCCCCTTCATGCGCGTGTTCTCGAGGAGTGGGAGCGCGACGTTCTCGAAGATCGTCATCCAGTTTAGGAGCGCGCCGAACTGGAAGTTGACGCCCAGCTTGGAGCGGGCCACCTGGAGCGCGCTTCCGTGAACATTCGTAATGTCCTCGCCGTCGAGCCAGATCTTGCCGCGGTCAGGGTCGATCAAGCGCATGATGTGCTTCAGGCTGACGCTCTTGCCCGATCCTGAGCCGCCGATCAGGCACACCGTCTCGCCGGGGAAGACCGCGAGGTCGACCCCGCGCAGAATTTGCCGCGAGCCAAAGGCCTTGTGGATCCCTTCGAGGTGGACCATGGGCGTGCCCGTGTAGTTCGGGCCGCTGAGTCCCGTCACGACCGTCGGGAGCCGATCGCTCGAGATCGGGAGCGGCGCCGCGTCGGCTTGATCGCTTCCTGGTGGCAGCTCGTCGCTCACAGCGCGCCTTTCCCGTAGAAGACCGCGGTCACGAAGTAGCCCAAGATCAAGATCAGGAGGTAGCAGACGATCACCGAGCGGCGGGTGGCGCGGCCGACGCCGACCGCGCCTCCGGTCGTCCGGAGGCCCTCCGAGCAGCTCACGATCGCGATCACGAACCCGAAGATCAGCGCCTTAAACAGCCCCGTGTAGATCCCCTTCGTCGAGAGTCCCTCAAGGACATTCTGGTAGTACTTCGGCCAGGAGACGTTGAGCTGGGTCATGGCAATGATCCCGCCACCCAAGATCGCGATCGCGTCGCTGAAGATGGTCAGGAGCGGTGTCATGATCACCATCGCCACCAGGCGAGGCATGACGAGGAACCGGGCCGGGTCGATCGACATCACCTCGAGGGCGTCGATCTCCTCAGAGACCTTCATCGTGCCCAGCTCCGCCGCCATAGAGCTGCCGACGTTGGCGGCCAAGATCAGACCGGTCATGAAGGGGCCGAACTCGCGCACGACCGTGACCGCGACCAGCTGGCCGACGATCGCCTGTTGGCCATACTTCTGGAGCTCGACGCCTGCTGAGAGGGCGAGCAGGAAGCCAATGAAGAGCGCCACGACCAGGGTCACGGGGAGGCTCTCGATCCCAGCCTCGTAGGCCTGGGCCATGACCATGTGGAACCGACGCCAGGTCCAAGTGCTCCGGTGGAACACGGCCCGCATCGCGCGGGCAGCCAGCACGAGCGAGAAGCCCGAGGTCTGGGTGACTCCGACCAGCGTGGCGCCGATTCTGCCAAAGACTGACTTGCCCTCGTCGGACATCAGCTCTCCCCTCCCCAGCGGATCTCGGGCAGCAACCAGAGGAAGCGGAGACCGCGCTCTCCCCCCAGGTTGCGGTATTGGAACAGACCGAACAGGAAGCTGAGTCGGCTGTAAGCCGCGCGTTCGGCGCTCGGCGGGCGGTCGCGCAGACCGAGCAAGCCGAGCAGGAAGTCGTGTTGGGTTCCGCCCTCGCTGTCGCGTTGATAGCGGTAGAGGGTCATGAAGCTGCCCAGCGTTCGCTGGAAGCCTGCGTCGTCGAACCAGTACGGAGAGAGCCCGCCAATGTCTAGGCTGCCGTCGCGATACTTTCGGTAGTGCAGGAAGGGATAGAGCCGCCACTTGTGCTGGCTGGTCCCCTCAACGTCGTCCCAGCGTGTCCGCCAGAAGAAGGGCAGCAGCCACTGCCCTGAGAAGCTCCTCCCGCTCTTGTAGTTCAGTGACTCGTAGCGCCAGATCGGCCAGGCGAAGAAGTGGCGGTGGAGGGTCTTGCCCCGCTCCTTGACGCCAAACAGGGGCCACATGTCGAACTTCCAGCCCGTCGGGCTGGCGCCGAACTGGAGGAAGGGGAAGGGCGCTCGGACCTCCCAGTCGTCGCCCTCGTCGGTCTGGCGGGTTGTGTATTTGAAGAAGGGCCAGAGGATCGAAGTCGCCTGGAACTTGTAGCCGGTCTGGCGCCCGAAGAAGGGGAACAGGAAGAACGTCTCGGTCGGGACCGGCTCGTTCATGCCCGAGGTCGACCAGGTCAGGAAGGGCCAGAGGACAAAGGTCCGGGTGTAGATCGGCTCACCCTTGAGCCCGGTCCGCTCGTAGTGCCCGAAGAAGGGCAGGACCCTAAACCCGGAGTTCTGAGGGCCCGAGACCCAGTTCACGAGGGGGAACAGGACGTGGTGGCTCTCGTAGCTCCGGTCCCGAACGTGGGCGTAGAGGGGGTAGGGGAAGCCGAACCAGGTGATCTTCTCTTTGCCAAGAAGTCCCTTGGTGACACCGCCGAACGGGAACAGCGCGAAGTAGTCGTGGTCGTCGGCTCTCTCTTCGTCTAGGCCCTTCTGCTCGCCGGACCCGTAGACAAAGATCGGCCAGAGGTGAATGTCATGGTCGATGTCGGTCCGATCCTCGCGGCCGGGGTGGTCCTCGTGGTCGGTGGTCGTGTTCGCATAGACGAAGGGCAGGGACAGGATCCCGCCGGACTCGGGGTCGCTCGCGAGCGCCGTGAAGGGATCCTTGCGGACTGCGCCGTCGGTCGAGAGCGCACGACCCGCGGGGCCGGGGGAGCCTGTGTCTTGGGCGAGAATGAACCCGGTGTAGGTCCAGAAGCGGTGATCGCCTCGCTTGATCCAAGTCCCAAAGGGCCAAGGAAAGCGAACGAGGTAGTCGCGCTCGGGTTCCCCGGCCTTGTTGGTCTTCGTCCGGCTCGGGGCCAGCTCACCCCGGGGTGCGGCGTCTTGACCCTTGATCTCGTCCTCTGACTTCGCGCTCGGGAAGGTGTCCCAGGTCATAAGGATCGGCGGGACGTCGACTTGAACCACGCCCGGAGTCGTCCGGTCGATCCGGAAGAAGGGCAGGGCGTGGAAATCGGTGCCTTCCGCCACACAACCCCCCAGCGAGAGCGCCAGCGCGACGCCGATCGCGCCGAAAACTCGGTTGTAGGGGAGCCGGGCCGTACGAGCCTCGCGGGACGGGAGTTGGGGAAAATGGGGCCCCTGTGCCAAGGGAGGGGGATCGTAACTGCGCCCACGGTCGATACCAGCAGGGAAGGTCGGGCTCGCGCCGGGTAGATTGGCCTCGTGACGTCTGATGGTGGTCAAATCCAGCAATCCAGCGGAGCGGGGCCCCCCGGCCTCAGCGCCGGGTGCGTTGTGGGGACGAGGGGCGAAGGGACGCCAGGGCAGCGGCGATCTCCATGACAGAGTCCGCAGGCCCGGAAGGGTTTCGCGCGGAAGATCCTCCCGCGCCCGAGGATTCGCCACCCGCCGCTCCAAGCACCGCCACTCCAAGCACCGCCGCTCCAAGCATGCCAGCCATAGCCTTTCCGACCGTCAGCGCGCTCCGCGGCCACCTCCCGACCCTGATCCTCTCGGGGATCGTGATCGCGCTCGCGATTTTGTTCCAAGTCACCCCGGACGGACAGGGGGTGACGGCCTTTGGCCGCCAGCTCCCTGAGAGCTGCTTGGTGCGCAGGACGACCGGTCGCGGCTGCCCCGGCTGCGGGCTGACGAGGAGCTTCGTGACCGGCGTTCGTCTCGACCCCGCTGCCTTCCAGTTCCACCCCTTGGGCCCTTTCCTGCTCCTGATCGTGATCGCTCAGCTGCCCTATCGGACTTACCGGCTCTGGCAAAACGAGACGATCCAGCGCCCCAGCCGGCCTTCGGCGTGGCCGCTCTACCTCCTCTGCGTGCTCGGCCTGGCCTTGATCCTGACTTGGGGGGCGCGGATGGCTGGAGTCTTGCCGTGAGCGAGGCCCAGACTCAGTGGCGGGTCCGCGTGCGTTGCCCCGAGTGCAAGCGGGACAGCTTCGTGCCTCCAGGCTTCGTGGGTCGCGTCGGACTCTGCCCCGGATGTCGAGATCCGCTGCGGATCCCTGACCCTGGCCGGCCTCCCAAGCGTGCCCAAGAGGCGGTCGCCGCCTTGCCTCCGCTGGACCTGCCGCCGCTGGAGCCCGAACTTCTCGAGCGTGCGCGCTGGGGGGTCAACACGGGCTGGGAAGAAGTGGATCTGGCTCTCGCTCCCGACGAGGACCTCAACGCTCACTGCCGGGCCTGTGGTGAACCGATCCGCGAGCGGGCCCAAATCTGTGCCCACTGCGGCGAATACCAACTCGAAGGGGGCGACCGCGAGCGAGCCGGTGGGATCGTGGCAGCGGCCGGTTGGAAGCGTGGCCTGGCCTTCTTGATCAACGCCTTGATCCTGTCCCCCGCCGTCGTCGCCGCAGTCCTGGCCTGGGGGTCTTGGGATCAAGAACCTTGGGCGCCGAGCGGAGCGTTCGTTCCCCTGGCTGTCCTGGCGAGCGTCGGCCTCCTCGTCGTGGGATACGTCCAGGCCCGCTTCTCGGCCCGCTACGCCGCCAGCATTGGCAAGAAGCTCCTCGGCCTCAAGGTGATCCGGGGCGACGGGCAGCCGGCGACCCTGCTGGGAGGAGTCCTCCTCCGGGAGGGCCTGTTCTGGGTCCTGCTGACTCCCCTCTGCGCGGGGCTCGGCCTCGTCGTGCACGGGCTGAGCGCGCTCCTGGTCCTCACCGGTCAGCCCCGGGCGCTCCACGACATGATCGCGGGCACGCTGGTCGTCGAGGCCGGCTCCTAGGAGCGGGGCCTCTCCACTGGGAGCCAAAGCGTTACTCCGCGGCGAGCGCTCGAGTCAGCTCGAGCACCCGCGGGAAGCTGGCCCCGGCCAGCGCCCCAAAGCGCGGGTGGGAGCGGAGCTTGGCTTGGGTCGTGGCCGGGCTGGGGAGGCCGCAGAGGAAGCGAGCCTGCTGGCGAGGCTCAGCCAAGGATGCGTGCCCTTCGCGAACGAGCGCCCGGACGGAGTCCTTCGCCGCCTCCTCTAGGTCTAGGAGCGGCGTCCGCGTCAGGGTCTGGGCTGGGGTTCCGGTGCAGCGGCCGCAGGTCCCGCAGTCTTCGGCCAGCTCCTCGCCGAAGTAGGCCAGGAGACGACGCGTCAGGCAGCCGGGCTCCTCGCAGAAGCTGACCAGGAGCTCGAGTCGCTCTTCGTCACGCTGCTCGCGCTCGGCGAAGCGCCCGGCCAGGTCGCTCGCGAGGTCCGAAACGCTCGGGGTCTCCAGGCGCAGATACCCATGGCGCAGTCCGCTCGGGCGGAGCGTCAGGTCGCCTTGCTCCTCGAGGTATTGGATCGCTTTCACGATCCGCTCGCGCGGCTCGCCCAGCTCCTGGGCGGCCTCGGCCGGCTCGAGCGTCAGCCAGGTCCGCCCGCGCTTTGAGGCTTGAAAGACTCGCTCCAAGAATCGTGCTCGCTCCGAGCCAAAGCGCGCGCAGACCTCGGGCTCAGACCTCAAGAACTGGAACTTGTAGCCCGAGTAAAACGGCCCCGTTGAGCGCAGGACGCCGCCTAGCTCGAGGTAGGTCAGGAGCGTCGCCAAGACCAAGGGACGCAGATCGTGGGCTCGAGCCAGGTGGTAGCGCGAAATGCTGAAGCGCTCCTCTTGGCCGAGGAACTCGCGCAGGACTCCCTCGATCGCGGCTTGAGTGGGCGTGTCCCCGTAGGTGAAGTTCCCAAGCGTGATTGTGTCGTCGAGGGACGCGAAGACCTCGCAGTGGGCTGGAGAGCCGTCGCGCCCTGCCCGCCCGATCTCCTGGCTGTAGTTCTCGAGGGTCTTGGGCAGGTTGTAGTGATAGATCGAGGCGATATCGCTCTTATCGATTCCCATTCCGAAGGCGATGGTGGCGACGACCACGCGGCAGGAGCCCGCCATGAACGCCTCTTGGACCTCTGTGCGGACTTCGGTCTTGAGGCCAGCGTGGTAGCAGCGCGCGCTGAACCCGGCTTGGGCGAGGGCCTCGCTGACCTCGACCGCGGTTCGCTGGAGGGTCACGTAGACCACGCTCGGGCCTTCGTGCTGGCGGAGCCGATCGCAGAGCAGCGCCACGCGCTCGCGAACGGGGCTCGCGGTGACGTGGAGCGCGAGGTTCGGTCGTCGGAATCCGGTCTGAATGTGATCCGCCTCGACAATGCCAAACGCCTCGCGGACGTCAGCGGCGACCGCTGGGGTAGCCGTCGCGGTCAGGGCCAGGACTCGCTCGACGGCGAACTCCTGCGCGAAGCCCGCGAGCTTGAGGTAGTCGGGTCGGAAGTTGTGCCCCCACTCCGAGATGCAGTGCGCTTCGTCGATCGCGAGCAGCGAGATCTGCGTCCGGCGGAGACGGTTGAGGAAACCCTCGTTGACGAGGCGCTCGGGGGCCACATAGAGCAGCTTGAGTCGGC
Organism: Planctomycetota bacterium; assembly: GCA_016765095.1. Lineage (GTDB taxonomy): Bacteria > Planctomycetota > J058 > J058 > J058 > NORP233. Next base: position 9,946 of record JAESQQ010000512.1, read on the forward strand.
CCTCGCCGACAGCCTGGTAGATCGCGCGCGCCTCGTCGCTCGAGAGGCTGGAGTCGAGCCGAGCCGCCTCGATCCCGAGTTTTTGGAGCGCGTCGACTTGGTCCTTCATGAGCGCGATCAGGGGGGAGACGACAAGGGTTAGTCCCTCGAGGAGCAGGGCTGGGAGCTGGTAGCAGAGGCTCTTCCCGCCGCCGGTCGGGAACACCGCGAGGGCGGGCCGGCCCGCGAGGAGGGCGTCTATGACGGCCCGCTGCCCGAGCCGAAACTCCTCGAGCTGAAACCGCTCGCGGAGGACCTCCTCGGGTGAGGGCGTCGAAGCGACAGTTGGAGCGGGGCGCTCCAAGGTGTTCGGCTTCAGAGAGTTTTGCTGGGTGTCGGGCATTCGGTCCTCTTGTGAGGCGCGATAATGCCCTAACAAGACGCGAACCGCAACCCCCTGAGAAAGCGAGGCCGGCTCTCGTCGAATCCGAGGGGGGACATGTCACCCTAGGGCGGGAGCTCGGGCAGAGCTCAAGGAGTGTCCATGACCGACGTTGATCCCCCCGCTGCTTCTCCCGCTCCCTCGAGTTCGCCCGAGTCTCCGCCCTCAGCCTCGGAGTCTCCGCCCTCAGTCTCTGGGTCTACACCCGCCTCGCACAGGCTCTTCCCGTGGGCTTGCCTGACCGTGGCAGCGCTCGCGCTGGGCTACCTTTGCTGGGCGGTCGAGGATCTTCGCCAGGAAGCCAAGACCTCGAGTCAGGCTGTCAACGCGCACCTTCCCCAGATCCTCGAGAAAGTCGAGGGCGCCAGCGCGACGCTCAAGGAAGTCGCCGACGACCTCAAGAAACTCCGTGATCTCGCGGGCGCGAGCGGGCCGCGCGACAAGTCGCTGGCGGTGTTCGCGGATCGGCTCTTGGATTTGCTCGAGGCGGCTCCAGTCAAGCTAGGGCTCGAGAAGATGATCGGGAAGGAGCTCAAGAACCTCCTCCCCGCCGCCGCCTGGGTACGCGACGCCCGCAAGGAGGCCCTCTGGCTCACGTTCCGCGCCAAGAGCAAGGCGGAGCTCTTCGAGCGCCTCTGCAAGAACAAGTTCGGTTCGGACTGGATCGTGGAGCTGGCCGAGGGCAAACAGTCGCTCGCGAATTGGTTCGCCGAGCGCGACGCCGAGGCGAAGCGGCTCCTCCCGCTCAAGGAGAAGTGAGGCGATCGATCCGCTCTGCCCTGCGGTATTCTCCTCGCCTAGTTACGGCCCGCGGCCCTGCCGCCGGAAGGCTTACGAGGATCTCATGCACACCGGTTCCTACATTGACGGCGCTTGGTATCAGCCCAAGAACGATCGCCTGATCCGCAATTTCAACCCCGCCAACTCAAGCGAGGTGATCGCCGAATACCCCGCCGCGACCGCTGAGTGCGTGGCGCGGGCGGTGGCCGGCGCGAGCGAGGCCTTCAAGACCTGGAGCAAGGTCCCCGCGCCCGAGCGGGCTCGTGTGATCTGGCGGGCGACGGAGATCGCGCGCGGTCGAGTCGAGGAGTTCGGCCGGACCCTGACGACCGAGGAGGGCAAGATCCTGGCCGAGGGCTGCGGCGAAATCAAAAAGGGGATCTCAGTCCTCGAATACTACGCTGGCGCCGGGACTCGCCTCGCGGGTCGGACCCTGCCGGCCGAGGGACGCGACGTGTTCACCTACACGCTTCGTCGCCCGCTCGGAGTCGTCGGGTTGATTACGCCTTGGAACTTCCCCTGGGCGATCCCGGTCTGGAAAGTCGCGCCAGCGCTCGTGGCGGGGAACACGTGTGTGCTCAAGCCCTCTGAGATCACCCCGAACACAGCCGCTCACATGGTCGAGATCTTCGAGGAGGCGGGCCTCCCCAAGGGCTGCCTCCAAATGGTGGTCGGCTACGGGGACGACGTCGGTCAGGCGATTGTTGATCACCCCGACGTGAAGGCGATCAGCTTCACGGGGAGCACCGCGACCGGGCACAAGGTCTACGCCGCCGCCGCGAGCCGCGGCGCCAAAGTGACTTGCGAGCTCGGGGGCAAGAACGCAGTGATCGCGCTCGCCGACGCGGACGTGGACGCCGTGGTCGCCTCGGTCATGAACGGGGCGTTTGGGTCTACCGGGCAGCGCTGCACGGCGACCAGCCGGCTCCTCGTGCACGAGTCGATCGTGGGTCAAGTCACAGAGGCCCTCGTCGCGGGCGCCCAGGCGCTCAAGATCGGGCCTGGCCTGAGCGAAGGGATTCAAATGGGGCCGATCGTCGACGAGCAGCAGTTTACGAGCGTGCTCAGCTACCTCGAGATCGGCAAGAGCGAGGCCGACTGCCTGACCGGCGGCGGCAAGGTCGAGGAGCTCTCAGAGGGCTACTTCGTCCAGCCAACGGTGTTTGGCGGAGTGGCGCCCGACGCGCGGATCTTCCAAGAGGAGATCTTCGGACCGGTGCTCTCGATCTGCACGATCAAGGACCTCGACGAGGGCCTTCGCTACGCCAACTCGGTCCGCTACGGGTTGACCTCCTCGGTCTACACCCAGGACATTTACGAAGCGATGCGCTTTGTGGAGGGCATAGAGACGGGCATGGTCCACGTCAACGAGCCGACCGTCGGCGGCGAAGCCCAGCTTCCCTTCGGCGGAATCAAGGACACAGGCGTCGGCGACAAGGAAATGAGCAGCGACGGCCTCAACTTCTTCACCGAGGAGAAGACGGTGTTCATTAACTTCGACAGGGGCACCAAGCGCGACTTCAACCGCTAAACCGGAGGCCACGACTCTGAGAGGTCGCCCACGAGGGTGGTTTCACGACTCCCCTTCGCCAGGAGGGCGACCTCGTTCAGAGTCGTGCTCCGCTTTACTAGATTTTGCTCAAACTTCTCTCCCTTTCGATCGCGCGATTAGGATCGGGTTCTCGTTCACGGGCGAGAGGTCGAAGCTAACCAAATCTTCCTTAGAAACTGCTTTGCCTCAAGGCGCCCACGATCGAGTTCATTCCGCTTTCGAAGGCAAAGCAGTTTCGAGGCATGAGCCACGGAATCTCGCTATCCCCTTTGACTCGGGGCCCGGTTTGGGCAGAATGCGCGCCTCTTGAGGGCAGGAGGCGCGTTTGCCTGGGCTCTCTCCACATCCCCCCGAACTCCCAGGAGCGATCCATGGCCGACCTCAGCATCGAGGTGGACGGACTTAAGTTCGACAACCCTTTCATCATTGGTTCGGGCCCCCCCGGGAGCAACGCGAGCACGATCAAGCGCGCGTTCGACCAAGGCTGGGCGGGCGTGGCTTGCAAGACGATTGCGCTCGAGAGCGAGAAGGTCCACAACGTGGCCCCTCGCTACGCGCGCCTTCAGATCCAGGCCGAGGGCAAGAAGAACAAGAAGAACATCTACGGGTTCCAGAACATTGAGCTGATCTCGGATCGGCCCTTCTCGGACTGGATGGACGACTTCAAGCGGATCAAGGACGAGTATCCCGACAAGATCCTGATCGCCTCGATCATGGAGGAGCCGCGCAAAGAGCCTTGGCAAGAGATCACCGAGCGCTGCCAGGAGGCTGGCGCTGACGCGTTCGAGCTCAACCTGAGCTGTCCGCACGGGCTCCCCGAGCGTCGGATGGGCATGGCCATGGGCCAAAACCCTGAGATCGTCAAGGAAGTCTGCGGTTGGGTGAAGGAGGTCAGCAAGGTCCCGGTGTGGGCCAAAATGACTCCGAACGTGACCGACATTTGCACTCCCGCCCGCTCGGCCTTCGAGGCCGGCGTCGAGGGTGTGAGCGCGATCAACACGATCCTCTCAGTGATGGGCGTCGACCTCGAGACCCTGCGTCCTCAGCCGACGGTGGAGGGATACACCACTCCGGGTGGCTACAGCTGCAAGGCGGTTCGTCCGATCGCGCTGCGGATGTGCATGGAGCTGGCGCGTGAGTTCCCCGACAAGTCCCTCTCCGGGATCGGCGGGATCGAGACCGGCAAGGACGCGGCGCAGTTCATTTTGCTCGGCTGCCACACCGTCCAGGTCTGCACGGGCGTAATGCTCTACAGCTACAAGATGGTCAAGGACATGATTCGCGAGCTGGGTGAGTTCATGGATCAGCACGGCTTCACCTCGATCGAGGAGTTCCGCGGCAAGAGCCTGGAGTTCTTCACGACTCACGCCGACTTGGCCGAGCGCCAGCGGATCGCGAAGATCAAGAAGACCCTCGAGAAGGACGCCGACTGGAAGGGCGAGGACTTCGTCGCTCAGAGCGACGCCCTCGTGACCAAGACGATCAGCTAGCCGCTACTCCCGTTGAAGGGGGTAGGGGCGGGTTTACCCCCGCCCGAGCGGCACGGCATGTAACAAGGGCGGGCGGGGGTAA